>NZ_JBEXWT010000042.1:0-74751 GCF_040629945.1 Kitasatospora sp. NPDC005856
GCGGCCGGGAGCCTTCCCGGCCGCCCCGCGACGCCCCGCACCGGCCCCGGGTCCTCAGCTCTGCTGCGGGCCCAGGGTCAGCTGGTCCCCGTCCTTGCTGACGGCGTACCTGGGCAGCGGCTTGACCGCCGGCCCGTTGACCACCGCACCGGTCGCGGCATCGAACCGGGAGCCGTGGCAGGGGCAGTACAGCTGGCCGTTCTTCGGCGCGTCCACGGCGCAGCCGGAGTGGGTGCACACCGCGGAGAAGGCGCAGTACTGACCGGCCTTGGGCTGGACGATGTAGACGGCGTCCCCGGTGGCCGGGTCCTTGACCTGGGCCGAGCCGCCGACCGGCACGCTCGCGGCGGGCACCCCGGGGGCCGGCGCCGGGGCACCGGAGACCGGAGCCGCCGACGGCTGGGGCACGGCCGACTGCTTGGCCGCGGCCGACTTGTCCCGGCCGAAGGTGCGGGTCAGCGAGCCGGTGAGCAGCCCGGCCCCGCCGATCGCGACGGCCGCGATCCCGCCGTCCACCAGCGCCCGGCGCTTGACGTGGTCCTCGTTCAGCCCGCGCGCGCGGTCCCGCTCGGCCCGGCGGGCCAGGTAGCCGTCCACCGACAGGTACGGCGTACCGGCCAGCAGCAGCGGGGTCCAGGCCATCAGGTAGGCCAGGTCGTTGCCGAGGTAGTACGGCGAGACGCTCCAGCTGACGGTCAGCCACAGGCTGAGGTTGAGCAGCGCGCCGCCGAGCGCGGCGACCCGGCCCCAGAGGCCGAGCAGGGTGCCCAGGCCCACCGCCAGCTCGCCGAAGGCGACGGCGAGCGCGAACAGGGTCGGGTGGTCGAGGGCGGGGCCGAGCAGGAAGGAGATCGGGCTGCCGCCCGCCTTGGCGGCCTGGGTCTGCGAGACGAAGGACGCCGGGTCGCCCGCTCCGGCCAGGAAGTGGGCGTCGGAGAGCTTGTCGAGGGCGGCGTAGACGAAGGTGACGCCGAGGAAGAGCCGCAGGGGCAGCAGCGCGTACTTGGACGCGAGCGCCCGTCGCTGCGCCGCCCTGGCGGCCCGACCGGCCGTTCCCCCGCCGGCCGATCCCCCACCGGCCGGCACCGAGTTGCTGGCCTCCGACATCCCTCACACCTTCCCTCGCCGCCTGCCACTCCCTGACAGGTCCGGTCCGCATTCTGCCCGCTCCCGGCCGCTTTCGGTGGGAGGTCCCTCCCGGAGAGCGGCTCCCGCACCGCAAACGGCCGCGCCGTCGCTCCCTCCAGTACGGGAACGACGGCGCGGCCGTTCAGGCATCGGCCTCAGGACGAAGACGCGTCCCGGCGGCCGGCGGGAGTGATCACTCCCACTCGATGGTGCCCGGCGGCTTGCTGGTGACGTCGACGACGACGCGGTTCACGTCGCGGACCTCGTTGGTGATCCGGGTGGAGATCTTCGCCAGCACGTCGTACGGCAGGCGCGACCAGTCGGCGGTCATGGCGTCCTCGGACGAGACCGGGCGCAGCACGATCGGGTGGCCGTAGGTGCGGCCGTCGCCCTGCACGCCCACGCTGCGGACGTCGGCGAGCAGCACGACCGGGCACTGCCAGATCTCGCGGTCCAGACCGGCCGCGGTCAGCTCCTCGCGGGCGATCGCGTCGGCCTCGCGGAGCAGGTCCAGGCGCTCCTTGGTGACCTCACCGACGATCCGGATGCCCAGACCCGGGCCCGGGAACGGCTGGCGCTGGACGATCTCCTCCGGCAGGCCCAGCTCCTGGCCGACCATTCGGACCTCGTCCTTGAACAGCTTGCGCAGCGGCTCGACCAGCTGGAACTGGAGGTCCTCCGGCAGGCCGCCGACGTTGTGGTGGGACTTGATGTTGGCGGTACCGGTGCCGCCACCGGACTCCACCACGTCCGGGTACAGGGTGCCCTGGACCAGGAAGTCGACCGACTCGCCGTGCTCGCCGGCCTCGGCGACGATCTCGGCCTGGGCCTGCTCGAAGACCCGGATGAACTCCCGGCCGATGATCTTGCGCTTCTCCTCGGGGTCGGTGACCCCCTTCAGCGCGTTCAGGAAGCGCTCGGAGGCGTCGACGACCTTCAGCTGGACGCCGGTGGCGGCCACGAAGTCCTTCTCGACCTGCTCGGTCTCGCCCTTGCGCATCAGGCCGTGGTCGACGTAGACGCAGGTCAGGCGGTCGCCGATGGCCTTGTTCACCAGGGCGGCCGCGACCGCGGAGTCCACGCCGCCGGACAGGCCGCAGATCGCGCGCTTGTCGCCGACCTGCTCGCGGATCAGGGCGATCTGCTCGTCGACCACGCTGCCGGTGGTCCAGGTCGGGGTGATGCCGGCGCCGCGGTAGAGGAAGTGCTCCAGGACCTGCTGGCCGTGGTCGGAGTGCAGCACCTCGGGGTGGTACTGGACGCCGTAGAGCCGGGCCTCGTCGTTCTCGAAGGCCGCGACCGGGACCAGGTCGGTGGAGGCGGTGACGGTGAAGCCCTCCGGGGCGGCGGAGCAGGCGTCGCCGTGCGACATCCACACCGAGTGCTGCGCCGGGACGCCCTCGAACAGGGTGGAGCCGGAGCGGGAGACGGTCAGCGGGGTGCGGCCGTACTCGCGGGCGCCGTTGTTGTCGACGGTGCCGCCGAGGCTCTTGGCCATCAGCTGGAAGCCGTAGCACATGCCGAAGACCGGGACACCGGCCTCGAAGACCGCGCGGTCGATCTGCGGCGCGCCCTCTTCGTAGACCGACGAGGGGCCACCGGAGAGGATGATCGCCTTGGGGTTCTTGGCGAGCATCTCGGCGACCGGCATGCTGCTCGGCACGATCTCGCTGTAGACCCGCGCCTCACGCACCCGGCGGGCGATGAGCTGGGCGTACTGGGCGCCGAAGTCGACCACCAGGACGGGGTCGTTGTCCGGCGCGGACTGGACGGGAATTGCAGAGGACACAGACGGCCTTCCGGCAGCGGTATCGAGGTGTCACGCGTGGCCGCCTCCCCGGCGGGGCTGCGGCTGCGGCGGACGGTGTGGGGTGTCTGGACACCGATTCTACCGGGCTGTCCGGTTTCACTCGTCTGCCCGTCCGATGAACCGTGACCGGACGGGGCCGAGGTTCGTTGCTTCTGACGAACGTACGGCCGCGCCGCGTCCGCCAGACGCGCCGCCCGTCCCCGCGGGGGCACCGCCGTACGGGAGCAGGACCACGCGTGGAGCTCCACCCAGTCCACCGGCGCACGTGGTGCCGCCGCCCGGCCCGCCGGGCGCACGGCTCCGTGGGACCGTGCGCGGGTGCCGCGGCCGGCCAGCAGGGGACAGCGACCCCGGCCGCGACTGGGCCGCGAGGTGGGACGGCCGGAGTCCGGGGACGCCCGGGACCGGCCGTCGCACCCCCGGCCCGATCCGGTGCGCACCCCCGGCGCACTCCCCCTTCCGCCCCGTGCCGCTACGCGCGTCCCTTTGCGCCGCAACCACCCGAACCACTACGCACCGTGATCATCGATGGCGGCCCCGGCGGGAAATGGTCTGTGCCGAACTGTGCCGAACCGGTTGCAGAGCGAGCCCCTCGTCCAGCACGATGCTCGTTGTAAGCGGTTCTCCCGGCGCCTCACGGCTCACCGAGGAGGCCCGCGACGGCTTTCTCCGCAGCCGCGCCGCAGGGAGCGGCAGCGGTCGTCAGTTCACGCTCCGTGAGCGCGGGACCGGCGCAGACCTGTGCGCCGACCCGCCCGCACGGAGGTGCACGCCCCGCGAGACCGGCCACCCACGCCGGAGCCGCGCGGCGCACCCCCAGCCAACCGACACGACGGCGCTCCTCCCCCGGCGCCGTCACCCCAGCACCGGCGCGGCCCTGACGCCGAGTGCTGAACGACAAAGGGCCCCGTTCCCCCGCGGGGCCCTTTGCCCTTTTGCCCTTCGCCTTCTCCCTCTGTCTCCATCCCCCTGCCGTCGCGCTCGCGCTCTCCCGTCCGCCCCGCGCGGCGGACCCAGAGGTGGACCCAGGGGTGGACCCAGAGGTAGACGCAGAGGTCGGCTCAGAGGTCGGCTCAGGGGTGACTCAGGGGTGCTCGCGCCAGACGCTCGGGTCGACCGGCTCCTCGACCGGCCGCGGCGACACCGCGCCGGGCACCGGCGCCCCGCCCGCCGGGGCGGGCGACTCCTCGTGCGAGGCGAGCACCTCGCTCACCCCGTCCCCGGGCGCGAACGGCGCGTCCTGCGGCGCGGCGGCCTGCGCCGGCACGCCGTACCCCGGCACCGGACCGCCCTGCCGCACCGGAACGCCGTGCGCCGGCGTCGCGTACGGCACCTCCGGCGGCACCGTCCCCGGGTGCGGCGCGGCGCCCTGGGCGTGGGCGAACGGGGACTCGGCGTACGGCACCGCCCCGCTCGGCGCGCCCGCGCCCCGGTCGCGGACGGCCACCAGCAGCGGCGGCACCAGCAGGGCGCCGACCAGCGCCCAGACCGCGTTGGCCACCAGCGTGCCGAGGAACACCAGCCCGACCGAGGACTCCTGGGAGAACTCCATCCGACCGGCCTCGCTCCAGCCCGTCATGGACGTGGTCTCCACCAGCCGCGCCCCGGCGACCGCCATCAGCAGGGTGAGCGCCCCGGCGTACAGGGCCGCCAGGCGCAGCCGGTCGGCCGTGTCCAGGCGCCGCCGGTACGCCCACCAGCCGAGCACGCCCGCCGCGACGAGCGCGATCAGGCCGGCCCAGCGCCAGTCGGCGCTCAGGTCCCGCAGGTCGAAGAAGGAGAACTCGGTGTCGGTGGTGCGGTCGCGCCACGAGCTGCCGCCCTCACCGGACAGACCGCTGTGCGCCCGGAAGCCCGCCCCCGAGCCGAAGCCGAGCAGGCCGAGGCCGAGGTTGGGCAGGAAGGCCAGCGAAACCCCGGTCAACGTCCCGTCGTCGCTGTTCAGCGCGACCAGCAGGAAGGCCACCACCGAGGAGAGCCCCACCGCGACCGCGAGCGCCTGGCCGGCGGTCAGCGCGGCCACCGCCCAGCCGCGCACCGAGCGGCTGCGCCAGGCGGCCCAGCGCAGCGCGTCGGTGCCGTAGACGAGGAAGGTCAGCAGGGCGGCCGGCACGACGGTCCAGGCGACCGCCTCCAGCCAGCCGGAGTCCGCGGTGATCAGCAGCTCCGACTTCGCTCCGGAGTCGAAGTAGTCGGACTTGACGCCACGGCCGTCCGGGTTCCACTCCGTACCGCCGACCAGGCCGAGCACCAGGCTCACCGCGGCGAGGACCGCCGCGGTGCGCATCGCCTCGGCTGCGGCCTGCCCCCGGGTCAGCTGTCCCTCCACCGCCTTGCGCCGGCGCAGCCCGGCCCGCAGCCCGAGCCAGAGCGCCAGGCACCACAGCACGGTGACGGTCATCGGCAGCATCCGGACGCTCTCGCTCCAGCCGGCCTGGCCCCGGCTCACCGAGCTCTGGTAGGCGAGCCGGAACGGCGCGCCGAGCGCGCTCACGGCCATCGACAGCATCGCGCCGAAGCGCTCGCCGAAGCCGGGCGCCTCGAACCGGTACTGGTACTGGTAGCCGCTCGGGATCGCCGCGATCAGCGCGACCGCCATCAGGACGAGGGTCGGTGCGACGGCCACCTTGACCGCCGGGCGCCAGTCCGCGGCCGTCAGCAGGCGCCGGAGGGCGGGCTGCCGGTCGTACGTCTGCCCGGCGCCCCAGCTGCCCAGGGCGGGCGGGGCCACGGCCGTCGGCCCGTACTCCGGCTGCGGGACGTACCCCGGCTGCGGCCCGGGCCCCGACTGCGGGACGGACCCCGGCTGCGGGGCGTGCTCCGGCTGCGGGACGGACGGGGCCGCGGCCGGCAGGGCCGGCGGGGCGGAGGGCACCGCGGGCACCGCGGGCGGCGGGGGCGCGAACGGCCGCCCGCAGGACCCGCAGGCGGGCGTCCCCTCTTCCGAAGTCGCCCCGCACGATGTGCAGTTGGCCATGCCGGCTTCCCCCCGCTCGACGAGTTCCTGGCCGCCCCAGGGAGCCCGTTTATCCCATCGGACCCGAACGGATGTCAACCGGGAACCGGCGCGGGCGGATCGGCCCGCGGACCGGTCTCAGTCGCGCTTCTTCGGGACCTCCGGGACGGGCAGCAGCGGCAGTCGCAGCGCGCCGAACGCGCCCTCGGGCACGGCCGGCCGCACCGGCGCCACCGCCGCGACCCGCCGGTACTCCTCGCCCTGGACCGGGCGCTGGTCCGCCTCGCCCTTGTTCGGCCACATCGACAGCGCGCGCTCGGCCTGTGCGGTGATGGTGAGCGAGGGATTGACGCCCAGGTTGGCGGAGACGGCCGAACCGTCCACCACGCTGATCCCCGGGTAGCCGTACAGCCGGTGGTACGGGTCCACCACGCCGGTCTCGGGGGCGTCACCGATCGGGCAGCCGCCCAGGAAGTGCGCCGTCATCGGGATGTCGAAGATCTCGCCGACGGTGCTGCCGGGGAAGCCGTTGATCTCGTCGGCCAGCGCCTGGGCGCCCTGCTCGGCCGCCGGGATCCAGGTCGGGTTGGGTTCGCCGTGGCCCTGGCTGGAGGTGAGCCGGGCCTTGCCGAGCGGGCCCTTCTTCAGGGAGACGGTGATCGAGTTGTCGAGCGACTGCATCACCAGGCCGATGATCGTCTTCTCGGACCAGCGGCGCTGGTTCATCGAGCGGGCGAAGGTCACCGGGTGGAGCGCCGAGTTGCCCAGGTAACGCAGCCAGCGCGGAATCGTTCCGCCGCCCCTGACCTGGGCGATGGACAGCGCGCCCATCGCGTTGGAGCCCTTGCCGTAGCGGACCGGCTCGATGTGGGTGTTGGCGTCCGGGTGGATCGAGGAGGTGATCGCCACGCCCTTGGTGAAGTCCGCCTTGGTGCCGTAGCGCCGGTCGGTGGTCTGCGCGCCCACCAGGGCCTCGGAGTTGGTCCGGGTCAGCTCGCCCAGCCGCTGCGAGATCCGGGGCAGGTGGCCGCCGTCGCGCATCCGGTGCAGCAGCGTCTGGGTGCCGTAGGTGCCGGCCGCGACGACCACCCGGGCCGCGGTGATGGTCCGCGCGCCCGCCTTCACCCGGTCGGTCTTCGAGCGCGCGTCGGTGCGGCGCACGTCCACCGCGAAGCCGCGCTCCCCCTCGGCCCCGCCGATCTCCCTGATCCGGGCCACCGTGGTGAGCGGGTGGATCTGCGCGCCGCCCTTCTCGGCCAGGTACAGGTAGTTCTCGGTGAGCATGTTCTTGGCGCCGTGCCGGCAGCCGGTCATGCACTCGCCGCACTCCACGCAGGCCTTGCGGGCCGGGCCGGCACCGCCGAAGTACGGGTCGGCCACCTCGTCCCCGGGGGCCGCCTTGGCGGCGCCCCCGGCGTCCTCGCCGTCGCCGAAGAAGACCCCGACCGGCGCCATGTGGAAGGTGTCGGCGACGCCCATCCGCTCGGCGGCCGCCTTGAGGTGGACGTCGGAGGGGGTGAGGGTCGGGTTGAGCCGGACTCCGAGCATCCGCTGCGCCTGGTCGTAGAACGGCGCCAACTCCTGCTGCCAGTCGGTGATGTGGCGCCACTGGCGGTCCTCGAAGAAGGCCTTCGGCGGCACGTACAGGGTGTTGGCGTAGTTCAGCGAGCCGCCGCCGACCCCGGCGCCGGCCAGGATCAGCACATTGGCCAGCAGGTGGATGCGCTGGATGCCGTACAGGCCGAGCTGCGGCGCCCACAGGTAGTTCGGCAGGTCCCAGGAGTTCCTGGGCAGTTCGTCGCGGTCGAAGCGCCGACCGGCCTCCAGGACGGCGACCCGGTAGCCCTTCTCGGTCAGCCGCAGCGCCGCGACCGAACCGCCGAAGCCGGACCCGACCACCACCACGTCGTAGTCGAACTCCGCCGCACCACCGGACTGCACCATCTGCCACCGCTCCTTCGCCGGGTGAACCTGTCTGTGCGGGCGGCGAGCCGGGCCCCGCGCGTACGGGGCCCGGCTCGCCGCCCGGCCTGCTTCTCGCCGCCTGGCCTACTTGAAGCGCAGTGCCTTGAGCGCCCGCAGGCCGCCGGTCATCACGGCGGCGAACTGCTTGTCGTCCAGGCCGAACGAGGGCGCGATCGGCAGCAGCCGCTGGGTCGCGATGGTCTGCGCCTCGGTGAAGCGGAGGATGCCCTCGGCGCCGTGCCGGCGGCCCAGCCCGGAGTCGCCCATGCCGCCCATCGGCGAGGCGACCGAGCCGTACGCGGCGGCGTACGCCTCGTTGACGTTGACCGTGCCGGTGCGCAGCCGGGCCGCGACCGTCCGGCCGCGCCGCGGGTTCCTGGTCCAGACGCTGGAGTTCAGGCCGTACGGCGTGGAGTTGGCGGCGGCCACCGCCTCCTCGTCGGTGTCGAAGCGGTAGACGGAGACGACCGGGCCGAAGGTCTCCTCGGCGCAGACCGCCATGTCCGGGGTGACGCCGTCGAGGATGGTCGGCTCGAAGAAGAACGGGCCGAGGTCCGGCCGGGCACGCCCGCCGGCCACCACGGTGGCGCCCGCCTTGACGGCCTCCTCGACGTGCCGGGTGGTGGTCTCCAGCTGACGGACGGAGACCAGCGAGCCCATGTCCGCGCCGTACGCGAGGCCGCCGCCGAGGCGCAGCGCCCGGGTGCGGGCGGCGAAGCGCTCCAGGAACTCGTCGGCCACCGAGCGGTGCACCAGCAGCCGCTCGATCGAGATGCACAGCTGGCCGGCGGAGGAGAAGCAGGCCCGTACGGCACCGGCGGCGGCCGCGTCGAGGTCGGCGTCGGCGAGCACCAGCATGGCGTTCTTGCCACCGAGTTCGAGCGAGGCGCCGACCAGCCGGGCGGCGGCGCGCTGGGCGACGTCGCGGCCGGTCCGGGTGGAGCCGGTGAACGAGACGTAGTCGGCGTGCTCCACCACGGCGGGGCCGATCACCGGGCCGTCGCCGATCACGATCTGCCACAGGTCGGCCGGCAGCCCGGCCTCGACCAGCAGCTCGCGGGCCCACAGCGCGGTCAGCGCGGTCTGGGTGTCGGGCTTGTTGACCACCGCGTTGCCGGCCACGAAGGCGGGCAGGGCGTCACCGATGGACAGCTCCAGCGGGTAGTTCCACGGCGAGATGTGGCCGACCACACCCTTGGGCCGACGGGCCTCGACGGCGTGGGTGAGCACCGGCAGCGCGCCGCCGCGCCGCTTGTCCTTGAGGTACCCGTGCGCGGCCCGCCCGTAGTGCCGGGCGGCCATGGCGACGGCCAGCACCTCCTCGAAGGCGTGCGGCCGGGCCTTGCCGGTCTCCGCCTGGATGAGGTCCAGCACCTCGTCCTGCCGCTTCAGCAGCAGGTCGTGGAAGCGCAGCAGGACGGCGGCCCGGCGGCGCACCGGCAGCGCGGCCCAGGCGCCCTGGGCGCGGCGGGCCAGCTGGAAGGCGACCTCGACGTCGGCCGGGGTGGACCGCGGCAGGCTGGCCAGCCGTTCGCCGGTCAGCGGGGCGACGGTCTCCACCAGGTCGGGCTCGCCGGTGGCCGTGACGCCGGCAGCCAGCCTGGCGACCAGGGACGGCGGGACGGCCGCGGCGACGGTGCGAGCGCCGCCGGGGGCCGCCGGATTGCCGGCGCCGGGGTGTTCGGTGGCCACTGCATCTGCTGTGAGGTCCGACATACGGCGCAGCCTAGGCGTTCGGCGGCCGGTCCGGTACCCGTCGGTAACAAGAATCTGCCGCAGTCGGGCGAAAGCGGGCGCTCCGCCCGGCGCCGGTCAGCGGGTCGGGGTGAAGCTGTTGAGCACCGCGTAGAAGCGCTGCTCGGCCTCGTTCCACTCGCCGCCCCTGTCCGGGCTGGACGAGTAGATCGCGTAGCTGGTGCCGTCCGGGCTGATGAACTCGGTCTCGATCGCGCGCCGGCGGCCACCCTCCTTGGCCAGGTAGCTGAACTCCCAGACCGCCGCCTCCTGGCCCTTCACCGCCGTGCCGGCCATCCGGTGCTGCTTGTAGTCCTTGAGCGACTTGGAGACGTTGGTCTCCATCTGCCGCATGTGCTCCAACGGCTTGACCGACTGGCCGACGGTGACGGCGAACTGGAGGTAGTGCACCTTGCCGTCGGGGCTGTAGTAGATCTGGTTGTCCCCGGTGCTGATCCGCTGCCAGGACGGGGTGCCGTTCGGCAGCGGGAAGCGGAAGCCGGCCGGGTCGTCGACCCAGTGGTAGCCGCTGGGCGGTGCCACCGCGGGGGTGGCGTCGCTGGTGGGCTCGGGCCCGGTGGACTCGGCGGCCGTGGGCGTCGGGTCGTTGGGGGTGTCGCCGCCGACCACGTGCCGGGTGACCAGGAAGGTGCCCGCGGCGGCGAGCAGGCCGACGGCCACCGCGACGCCGACGATCTTCAGCAGGCTGCGGCGCTTGGCCGGCCCGCGCGCGGGCGCGACGGAGTGCGGCCCCGGCGCGACGGGCCCGGTCTGCGCCTGGGCGGCGATCTGCGCGCCCCCGGCGGTGTCCGGCCCGGCAGGCGCGACGGGCGCGACGGGCGCGGCGGCCTTCGGCTCGGTCGGCTCCTCGGAGCCCTCGACCGGCTCCGCCGCCGGCGCCGGGCCCTCGCTGCGGTCCACCACCGGCACCGACCGGGTGGGCGTGCGCACCGCCGCGACGGACTTCAGGCCCATCGTGTGCCCGGCCTGCACCTCGGCCAGCATCCCGGCCGCCTCGTCCGCGGTGGGCCGGTCGGCCGGGTCCTTGGCCATCAGCGCGGCCAGCACCGGTCCCAGGGGGCCGGCCCGCCGCGACTCCGGCAGCGGCTCGTCGACCACCGCGGCGAGCGTGGTGATCGGCGAGTCCCGCCGGAACGGCGACTGGCCCTCGACCGCCGCGTACAGCGTCGCCCCGAGGCCCCACAGGTCGGAGGCCGGCCCGGGCCGCTCGCCCTGGGCGCGCTCCGGCGCCAGGTAGTCCGGCGAACCGACCAGGTCGCCCGGCCGGGTCAGCTCCGTCGAGCCCTCGTAGGTCGCGATGCCGAAGTCCAGCAGCACCACCCGCCCGGTGCCGCGCTCCAGCAGCACGTTGGCCGGCTTCACGTCCCGGTGCAGCACACCCAGCTGGTGGCCCCGGTGCAGCGCGGCCAGCACCTGGCTGCCGACCTCGGCGGCGGCACGCGGCTGCAGGGTGCCGTCCTGACTGATCACGTCGGCCAGCGAACGGCCGTCGACCAACTCCATCACGATCCACGGCCGGCCGTCCTGCTCCAGCACGTCGTGCACGGTGATCACGCCGGGGTGCTTGATCCGCGCGGCCGCGCTGGCCTCGCGCTTCATCCGGGCGTGCAGGATCTGGAGGTCCTCCTCGGGGAGGTGGTTGACGGTCAGCTCCTTGACCGCCACCTCGCGGTCGAGCATCCGGTCCCAGGCCCGCCAGACGGTGCCCATGCCGCCCCGGCCGAGCCGCTCGCCGAGCTCGTACCGCCCGGCCAGCAACCGCTCCGCCTCGGCCGCCTCCGGCCGGTCCTGCACGCCCATCTGCGCCCGCTCCCCCACACATTCCGCCTGCCGTCACCGCGACGGAGGGCCTGGTGCAGACCACTGTTCGAACAAATCCCACGCACACATTAGGCGCACCCTGCCGCCCCCGGTAATCACGCCCACCCGCTGGACCGCAGGACCGGAACCCCGGCGGATCGTCAGCCCGCGAACAGCACCACCGCGACAATTCCCAGCGCGAGCAGCACAAACACTCCACCCACCAACAGCGGGCCCAATAGGGAGGGGGGTATCCGGGGTGGCTTCGCACCGTTTCCTGCCCCGAAGTCCCCGCCGTTCCCGCCCTTTCGGGCACTCCTTCCGCTCCGCGACCGCGGCCCCCGGGACACCGGCGGCGCCTGCGGCGCGGGCACCGCGACCGCCGCCACCCGCTCCTCGTCCACCGGCTCCGGCGCCCCCGCCAGCAGCTCCGCCAGCTCCCCGCGCACCGCCTCCGCCGTCGGCCGCCGCCCCGGGTCGGACTGCAACAGCCGCTCCACCAGCGGCCCGAGCGGCCCGCACACCACCGCGGGCTCGCGGCGCCCGTCCCGCACGGCCGTCACCAGCTCCGGCACGCTCCCCTCCGGGTACGGCGAGCGGCCGGTGACCAGCCGCTGCACCAGCACCCCGAGCGCCCAGCAGTCGCCCGCCGGGCCGCCGTCCAGCGGCCAGCGCTCCGCCACCGGCCCGACCAGGTTCGCCCGCACCTCGTACCGGCGCCGCCCGCCCGGCCCGCCGAGCTCCTCGGCCAGCGCCTCCTGCGCCACCCCGGCGAGCAGCCCGCCGAGCATCGCCGCACCGTCCTCGCAGACCAGCACGGACTCCGCGGTCAGGGCGCCGTGGGTCAGCCCGGCCGCGTGCAGCGCCCGCAGCGCGCCGGCCAGGTCCGCCGCCAACTCGGCCACCCGGTACGGCGGCAGCGGCCCGTCGACGAGCAGCTCGGCCGCCGTCCACCCGACCGGCCGCTCCTCCACCGTCCACAACAGCTCGCCGTCGACGAACGCGCCGACCCCCCGCAGCAGCCGCGGGTGCGCGACCGGCGCGGCCGAACCGACCGCCGCCACCCGCCGCACCAACCGGTCCGCCTGCGCCGCGGCGGCGTCCTCCGGATCCTGCCCCACCGTCAGCAGCCCCGGCAGTTCCAGGGCGCTCAGCAGCACCGATTCACCGGTCCGCTCGTCCACCGCGTGGGCGCGCAACGGTTCGGGACGGTCCGTCAGCCGGTACCGCCCCGCCAGCAACAGCCCGGAGCCGCCTCGCATGCCAGTTCCTCTCGCTCGCCGACCAGCCTACTGAGCGGCTCCCTTAGGCTCGATCCCATGGACTGGACCGATCTGATCGACACCGCCCTCGAGGCGTCCGGAAACAGCAGCAAAGCCCACCAGGCCGAGGCCCTCCGAGCCTTCGCGGCGACCGTCATCGACGACGAGAAGCCGGTCGCCTCCACCGCCGGGCGCCACCCGGAGCACTTCCGCAAGGGCATGCTCGTGCTGACCACCCATCGGCTCCTGTTCCTGAAGGACGGGAAGCCGCCGGTCCCGGTTCCGCTCGCCGCCGTCACCGACGCCACCGTGACCCGCACCAAGCTCAACGGCGAAGTGCTCCTGGTGGTGGCGCTCACCGGCTCGCACCGCTTCGAGGACGTGGTCAAGGCCGAGTTCTTCGCCGAACAGCTCCGGACCGCCGCCCGCGCCGCCCGCAACGCCCCCAAGGCCGTCGCCGCCGTCGCCCCGGTCGAGGCCGCCACCGGCGACCAGCTCATCGGCCAGCTCGAACGGCTGGCCGCCCTGCGCTCCTCCGGCGCCCTCACCGAGGACGAGTTCACCCGCGCCAAGCAACGCCTGATCGGTTAGAGGGCCGACCTTACGGCGCCGGCTGGAAACTGTTGAAGACGACGTCCCGGACCGGGGCCTGGGCGGCCCACTCCGCGTCCGGGACGATCCAGTAGATCGAGTACCCGTACTTGGCCGGGGTCCCGGTCACGAAACCGCGGTTGAGCGAGTGCATCCTGGGCGTGCCGTTGGTCCACTCCCAGTCCGCGGCGTTGGTCCACTGCCGGTAGGTGATCGCCGAGAGGTTCAGCCGCTGGTAGTTGCTCACCTGCCCACGGACGTTCGGCTCCGATTCCTGCCAGTCGGCGACCGCGCTCGCACCGGGCGAGGTGGTCCACTCGATCCGCAGCTGGCTGCCGTCCGCCGCGTTCTTGAAGATCCGCCGGTTGGCGTCCGTCCCGGTCGGCTGCAGACCGTCCGGCAGCACGACCGAGAAGCCGCTCGGGTCCTTGTACTCGTGGTACCCGGCCGGCACGGCCCCCGGCACGGGCTGCGCCGGCGTCTGGACCGGCGCCGGGGGCTGCACGGGAGCCGCGGGCGCACCGGCGGACTGCGCGGGCGCGTCCGGCACGGTGGCCGGGGCACCGGTCGGCTGCGGCGCCGGCTCAGACGCCGGCGGCGCCGTCGCACCCGGGCTCGGCACCGGCCCCGTACTCGCCGCCACCGACGCGCCGGCCCCCGCGCTCTGCGCGTCCCCGCCGTCGCCGACCATCCGCACCACCGCCACCACCCCGGCGATCAGCAGCAGCACCACGACCACGGTGGCGATGGCCAGCCGCCGCCGGCCGGTGCGCGGATCGGCCCCGGCCGCCTGCGTCGCCCCCATCGTCCACTCACTGGTCACCGGCCGGATCGGCTCCGACTCCGACTCCGGCTCCGGCTCCGGCTCCCCGGACGGCTTCCCGACGGGCTCCTCGTCCTGGGCCCGGCTACCGACCCGGACCGTCCCCAGCAGCCCGCCCACGGGCGGCCTGCGGCCCTCCTCGGACCGCTCCGTCTCCTCCTTCGCGGGCTCCGGCGCCGCCTTCTCCACCGGCACCGCGTGCTCGGTGGTCGACTCCGCCCGCGCGGTCGACTCCGCGACCACCCGCTTGAGCATCGACCGGGTCTGCGAGGCGTCCAGCCGCTCGGCCGGGTCCTTCGCCAGCAGCCCCTCGATCACCGGCCGCAGCGGCCCGGCGTTCACCGGCGCGGCCAGGTCCTCGGTCATCACCGCCGTCAGGGTGGCCAGCGCCGAGCCCCGGTCGTACGGCGGCCGGCCCTCGACCATCGCGTACAGGGTGCCGCCCAGCGACCACAGGTCGGCCGGCGGCCCGGGCTTCTGCCCACGGGCCCGCTCCGGCGAGATGTACGAGGGCGCGCCGACCAGCATCCCGGTCGAGGTGACGGACGCGTCGCCCTCCACACTGGCGATCCCGAAGTCGGTGAGCACCACCCGGCCGTCCTCGCCGATCAGCACGTTGGACGGCTTGACGTCCCGGTGCAGGATGCCCAGCGCGTGCGCCGCGCTGAGCACGCCCAGCACGTCCAGCGCGATCTCGGCGGCCCGGACGGGCTCCAACGGGCCGTCCTCCCGCACCACGTCGGCCAGCGAACGGGACTCGACCAGCTCCATGACGATCCACGGCCGGTCGTCCTCGTCGACCACGTCGAAGACCGTCACCGCCGAGTTGTGCCGGATCCGCGCGGTCGCCTTCGCCTCGCGCAGCGTCCGGGTGATCAGCCGGTGCTTCTCCTCCTCCTCGACGCTGGCGTTCATCCGCAGTTCCTTGACCGCGACGGTCCGGCCCAGCATCTCGTCCTCGGCGCGCCAGACCGTACCCATGCCACCGCGCCCGAGCACGCCGTTCAGGCGGTAGCGGCCGGCCAGGAGGCGGCCGGTGGAACCCTGCGCCTGGGTCATTCGGAACGTTCCCCCATGTGCTGCTGGCGGTCGTGGTGACGGCGCGTCGGCCCGACCTGGGGCCCGGACGCCCAAGCCTCCATCATCCCCTGTCCCGAGGGCCCTCGACCACCCGGCCCCCGACACAAGCCGGTACGAACCGGAACGGGCGCGGCGCTCCGTGCTCGATCTGTGATCGAAAACTCGCCAAGATCTGCCCGAGTCACTGCTACCGTTCGGCAGCTCATCGTCTTTCCGGGGGGATTCGACGCCCATGACCGCACCCGCACCGGGCACTGACGGCCCATCGACCCGGCCCCTCACCGCCCAGCACTACTCGGTCGCACCACCCCCGGCCACCCCCGAGGGCTACGTCGCCCCCGGCATGCCCGGCGCCCCCGTGGCCGGCTTCACCCCCACCGAACCCACCCCCGGACGCACCCCCCGCCACCCCCGCCGCACCGCCCTCGCCATCTTCCTGGCCCTGCTCGCCATGCTCCTCGGCGGCCTGGCCTACGGCAGCGCCCCCCTGCGCGCCGCCGACAGCCTCGGCTGGCTGGCCATCGCCCCGGCCGGCCTGGTCGCCCTCCCCCTCGGCCGCCTCGGCGGCCCGAGCCGCCTGCTCCCCCCACTCGGCGCCCTCCTCGCAGCCGGCGCCCTCCTCCTCGGCCAACTGATCGAACACCTCCGCCGCCTCCACCCCGAAGGCCCCACCCCCGACGGCCTGCTCCACGACACCCTCACCACCTGGCGCACCGACCTCCGCCCCCTCGACGCCGCCTTCTACGCCATCGCCCTCATCGGCGGCTACCTCCTCACCCGCCGCACCGCCACCCGAAGCTGACCCCCGCCCCCCAGCGAGAGGGAGACTCCCCCACCCCGCCCTCCCGAAAGCCCCCCGAAAACGACGAAGACCCCCACCGCTCCCGGCAGGGGCCCCCATCACCACCCGTCAGCGGTGGTCGAGCGCCGGATTCACCGTCACCTCGACCCGCTGGAACTCCTTGAGCTCCGTGTACCCCGTCGTGGCCATCGCCCGCCGCAGCGCACCGAACAGGTTCATGGTCCCGTCCGGGGTGTGCGAGGGCCCGGTGAGGATCTCCTCGGTGGTGCCGACCGTGCCGAGGTTCACCCGCTTGCCGCGCGGCAGCTCCTCGTGGACGGCCTCCATCCCCCAGTGGAACCCCTTGCCGGGGGCGTCCGTGGCCCGAGCCAGCGCAGCGCCGATCATCACCGCGTCCGCGCCGCAGGCGACCGCCTTCGGGATGTCCCCGCTGTAGCCGACGCCCCCGTCCGCGATCACGTGCACGTAGCGACCGCCGGACTCGTCCATGTAGTCACGACGGGCGGCCGCCACGTCGGCCACGGCGGTCGCCATCGGCACCTGGATGCCCAGGACGTTCCGGGTGGTGTGGGCGGCGCCCCCACCGAACCCGACCAGCACACCGGCGGCGCCGGTCCGCATCAGGTGCAGCGCCGCGGTGTACGTGGCGCACCCGCCGACGATCACCGGAACGTCCAGCTCGTAGATGAACTGCTTGAGGTTGAGCGGCTCGGCGGCGCTGGAGACGTGCTCGGCCGAGACGGTGGTGCCGCGGATGACGAAGACGTCGACGCCGGCGTCGACCACGGCCTTGGAGAACTCGGCGGTGCGCTGCGGCGAGAGCGCGGCGGCGGTGACCACACCGGAGTCGCGGACCTCCTGGATCCGCTGCTTGATCAGCTCGGCGCGGATCGGCGCGGCGTAGATCTCCTGCAGGCGGCGGGTCGCGGTGGCCTCGTCGGTGATCGCGGCGATCTCGTCCAGCAGCGGCTGCGGGTCCTCGTAGCGGGTCCACAGACCTTCGAGGTTCAGCACGCCCAGGCCGCCGAGGCGGCCGATCTGGATGGCCTGCTGCGGCGAGACCACGCTGTCCATCGGGGCGGCCAGGAACGGCAGCTCGAAGCGGTAGGCGTCGATCTGCCAGGCGATCGAGACCTCCTTCGGGTCCCGGGTACGGCGGCTGGGGACGACGGCGATGTCGTCGAAGGCGTACGCCCGTCGGCCGCGCTTGCCTCGCCCGATCTCGATCTCAGTCACTTCGAGCCCTTCTGCTGTGTTGCTCATGCCTGCCGGGTCACCCCGGCCGCACCCCAGTATCCCGTACTGCCGCTGCTCCCGCCCCGACGGCCCACGCCGCGGACGCCCGCGACCGCCCGTCCACGCCCGGCGCACCCGGGACCCTCCGCACCCCGGACAGCCCGAGGGGCCCGCCACCGCGGTGCGGCAGCGGGCCCCTCGGGTCACTGAACGGCCGGGCGTCAGCGGGTCGAGTAGTTCGGCGCCTCGACGGTCATCTGGATGTCGTGCGGGTGGCTCTCCTTGAGGCCCGCCGAGGTGATCCGGACGAACCGGCCCTTGCTCTCCATCTCGGCGACGCCGGCGGCGCCGACGTAGCCCATGGTCTGGCGCAGACCGCCGACGAGCTGGTGCAGCACGGCCGACAGCGGACCGCGGTACGGCACCTGGCCCTCGATGCCCTCGGGGACGAGCTTGTCGTCCGAGGCCACCTCGGCCTGGAAGTAGCGGTCCTTGGAGTACGAGCGGCCCTGCCCGCGGGACTGCATGGCGCCCAGCGAGCCCATGCCGCGGTAGGACTTGAACTGCTTGCCGTTGATGAACAGCAGCTCGCCCGGGGACTCCTCGCAGCCGGCCAGCAGCGAGCCGAGCATCACGGTGTCGGCACCGGCGGCCAGCGCCTTGCCGATGTCGCCCGAGTACTGCAGGCCGCCGTCGCCGATGACCGGCACGCCGGCCGCCTGGCAGGCCTGGGCGGCCTCGTAGATGGCGGTGATCTGCGGGACGCCGATGCCGGCGACCACGCGGGTGGTGCAGATGGAGCCGGGGCCGACGCCGACCTTGACGCCGTCCACGCCGGCGTCGATCAGCGCCTGGGCGCCGTCCCGGGTGGCCACGTTGCCGCCGACCACGTCGATCTTGACGGCCGACTTGATCTTCGCGATCCAGGCCAGCGCGTTGTGGCTGTGGCCGTGCGAGGTGTCCACCACCAGGAAGTCCGCGCCGGCCTCGACCAGGGCCTGGGCCCGGTCGAACGCCTCGGCGCTGGCGCCGACGGCGGCGCCGACCAGCAGCCGGCCCTCGGAGTCCTTGGCCGCGTTCGGGTACTGCTCGGCCTTGACGAAGTCCTTGACGGTGATCAGGCCCTTGATCCGGCCCTCGTCGTCGACCAGCGGCAGCTTCTCGATCTTGTGGCGGCGCAGCAGGGCCATCGCGTCCACCCCGGAGATGCCGACCTTGCCGGTGATCAGCGGCATCGGGGTCATGATCTCGCGGACCTGGCGGCTGCGGTCCGACTCGAAGGCCATGTCACGGTTGGTGACGATGCCGAGCAGCTTGCCCGCCTCGTCGGCGATCGGCACGCCGGAGATGCGGAACTTGGCGCACAGCGCGTCGGCCTCGCCCAGGGTGGTCTCCGGGCCGACCGTGATCGGGTCGGTGACCATGCCGGACTCGGACCGCTTGACCAGGTCGACCTGGTTGGCCTGGTCCTCGACCGACAGGTTGCGGTGCAGCACGCCGACGCCGCCCTGGCGGGCCATGGCGATGGCCATGCGCGACTCGGTGACCTTGTCCATCGCCGCGGACAGCAGCGGGATGTTGACGCGCACGTTCCGGGAGACCCGCGAGGAGGTGTCCACCTGGTTCGGCAGCACCTCGGAGGCCCCGGGCAGCAGCAGCACGTCGTCGTACGTGAGCCCGAGCATCGCGAACTTCTCGGGTACGCCTGCGGCGTTGTAAGACATTTGGGGGGTACCTTCCGTGGCCGGCCTAATCCGCTCACGCCCGAGGGTGGGGGCGCATTCATCGCTCACTCGCGCAGACCGCCGAAGCCGGATGCAATGGGAGGATCCTCCAAGGGGATCCCGGCCGCACCCGTCAAACTTTGGCAACCCGCCCAGGCGCCGATACCCCATGGTACTGGCACCGCGAATGTGTCCTCGTGTGCCCTTGACAACACCCCTGCCCCGTGGCTCATTCCCCCGTAACGGGTGAAAACAGCACGGATCGGCGGGGCCCGATCAGGAGGACTCCTCCGCGAGGGCCCGCAGCCGGCTGAGCGCCCGGTGCTGGGCGACCCGGACGGCGCCGGGAGACATTCCGAGCACCTCGCCGGTCTCCTCCGCCGACAGCCCGGCGGCCACCCGCAGCAGCACCAGCTCGCGCTGACGGGCCGGCAGGTTGGACAGCAGTTCCTTCGCCCAGGCGGCGTCGCTGCTCAGCAGCGCCTGCTCCTCCGGGCCGAGCGCCTCGTCCGGCACCTCGGGCAGGTCGTCCTGGGGCACCACGGTGGAGCCGGGCCCGCGCATCGCGGCCCGCTGGAGATCGGCGATCTTGTGCGCGGCGATCCCGTACACGAAGGCCTCGAACGGGCGCCCCTGGTCCTTGTACCGGGGCAGCGCGCAGAGCACCGCCACGCAGACCTCCTGCGCGACGTCGTCCACGTGGTGCCGGGCCCCGCCGGGCAGCCGGACCAGCCGGGCGCGGCAGTACCGCAGCGCCAGCGGGTGGACGTAGGCGAGCAGCGCGTCGATCGCCGGGCCCTCGCCGCGCACCGCGGCCGCGACCAGTTCGCCCACCAGCGGCGAGCCGCCCGTGCCGAGCACCGGCGGGCGGTCCGGCCCGGTCAGGCCGGCGGGATCCTCGGAACCGTCGGAACCGGCGTACGACGGATCACGGCCCGGACCGGAGGGCTCGGCCTCCACCGGGTCCGCCTGGCCGGCCGCGCCGGCGACGTCGTCGCGCATCGGTCCATGGTGCCTGGTCGAGCGGGAAAACGCGGCACCGCGTCCGGAGTTGTGCACCGGAACGTTATGCGCTGCGGCACCGCCCGGCGTGCTGCGCACCACCGGCCCCTCCTGCACCGTGCCGCCTCCCGCCCCGCCGCCGTCGGTGGTCCCGTCCGTCGCGCCGTCCGCCGAGTGTCCTGCGGCTGCGTGGTTCGCCGCAGTGCCTGTCCGCTGGTCCCCGAGGTGCTCCACTCCTCCATGGTGCAACCTCGGGACCGTAACGTCACACGCCCGTGCGGCACCCGCTCCGGGAACGGCCGACGGCGCGCCGCAACCGGCGGCGCCGCCGGTGGTCAGCGGACCAGGCCCCAGCGGAAGCCCAGCGCCACCGCGTGCGCCCGGTCGGAGGCCCCGAGCTTCTTGAACAGCCGTCGGGCGTGGGTCTTGACGGTGTCCTCGGAGAGGAACAGCTCGCGGCCGATCTCGGCGTTGCTGCGGCCGTGGCTCATGCCCTCCAGCACCTGGATCTCACGCGCCGTCAACGTCGGTGCCGCGCCCATGTCGGGGCTGCGCAGCCGGCGCGGGGCGAGCCGCCAGGTCGGGTCGGCGAGGGCCTGGGTGACGGTGGCCCGCAGTTCGGCGCGCGAGGCGTCCTTGTGCAGGTACCCGCGGGCGCCGGCGGCCACCGCGAGCGCGACACCGTCGAGGTCCTCGGCGACGGTGAGCATGATGATCCGCGCGCCCGGGTCGGCGGACAGCAGCCGCCGGACCGTCTCGACCCCGCCGAGGCCGGGCATCCGGACGTCCATCAGAACGAGATCGGAGCGGTCGGCCACCCAGCGGCGGAGGACCTCCTCCCCGTTCGTCGCGGTGGTGACCCGGTCCACACCGGGTACGGTCGCGACCGCGCGGCGAAGCGCCTCGCGGGCGAGCGGGGAATCGTCGCAAACGAGAACGGAAGTCATGACCGTCGTCCTCCGCAGCTGATCCGCGTCACGTTGAGCCTCCTGGCTGGTACGAACCTCTCCGACACGGCCGATCGGCGACAGACTTCGTCCTGATCGCCCCAACCTGCCCGCGATCGTTCCCGACGTCCGGCGCCCGCTAACCGCCTCCGCACTTCCAACGACCGTCACTCGAATGAGTTACGGCCTTCGGGGCCATCTCCACCACTGTACGTGGCCAACCCATTACCGATCAGCCGCATCGCGGTGCACACGCCGCACTTTTGCGCAGCTCGCGCGCGGTCGGCGTACGACCCGCACACCGATTCGGCACGTCGCGCGCCCGTCGGCCACCCGATTGCCACGCCCGCGCCCGGCGGAGCCCTTGCCCACTATGCCCGTTTTTATAGCTTTCGTATGGTCATTGACTGTTGTGCCAGTGTGTGGGTGACTTGTCCATGGAGTTGCCTTAAGTCATATTTCCAGGTGTCCACACCAGCGCAGGAAGCCCCGCCGCACCGCTCGGCAGCAGCCCCGCCGAACGCCCGGCCGACGGCCGACAGCCTCTGAAGGGAATGAGCCATGGCAGATTTCTCCCGCCTCCCCGGTCCCAACGCGGACCTCTGGGACTGGCAGCTCTCCGCAGCCTGCCGTGGCGTGGACAGCTCGCTCTTCTTCCACCCCGAGGGCGAGCGCGGGGCCGCGCGCAGTTCGCGCGAGGCCAGCGCCAAAGAGGTCTGCATGCGCTGCCCGGTGATCGCCGAGTGCGCGGCGCACGCGCTGGCGGTCCGCGAGCCCTACGGCGTCTGGGGCGGGATGACCGAGGACGAGCGCGAGGAGATGCTGGGGCGCTCGCGACACCGGCTGGTCGAGGTTCCGCTGACCCCGCCTGCGGTCGCCCAGCGCTAGTCCCGCCTCCACCAGCGCCGTGAAGAAACGTTTCTTCGCGGCGCTTCAGCCTTCTGGCTCACCGTGCGTACCGGGCCACCACGGCCCCGTCACCCACCGTCAGCGATCGGCGGCCGCCCCCGCCAGCCGCTCCAGCATCAGCGCCACGGCCGGCACCTCCGCCAGGTCCGGCAGGGTCAGCGCGACCACCTGGCGCACCGCGGGCGCCCCCGAGGCCGTGCGCACCGGCACCGTCGACACACCGTCAGGACGCACCGACCGGAGCGCCAGCCGGGGCAGCACCGCCACCCCCAGCCCGGCCGCCACCAGGCCGACCACCGCCGGGTAGTCATCCGTCGCGAAGTCGATCCGCGGCTCGAAGCCCGCCCCGGCGCACAGCTCCACCAGGTGCCCCCGGCACTGCGGGCAGCCGGCGATCCACTGCTCCCCCGCCAGCTCGGCCAGTTCCACCGCCCCGCCCCGCCCGGCCAGCCCGTGGCCGGCGGGCAGCAGACCCACCAGCGGGTCGTCCAGCAGCGGGGTGACCACCAGGTCGGACCAGTCGGTCCCCGCGGTCAGCTGCTGCGCCTCCAGGTTGGCCTCGGCCCGGGCCTCGCGCGGCGTGCCGTGGGCGGGAGCCGGGAGCGCGAGGGCGCCGTCGGACTGCGGGTAGCGGAAGGCCAGCGCGATCTCGCACTCGCCGCCGCGGAGCATCGCCAACGACTCCGGCGGCTCCGCCTCGACCAGCGACACGCGCACCCCCGGATGGCCGTCGCGCAGGCGGGCGACCGCGGGCGGCACCAGGGTGGAGCTCGCGGTCGGGAAGGAGACCAGCCGCACCCGCCCGGCCCGCAGCCCGGCGATCGCGGCGACCTCCTCCTCGGCGGCGGAGAGCCCGGCGAGGATTCCGGTGGCATGCTTGAGCAGGACCCGGCCGGCCTCACTGAGCTGCATCCCGCGGCCGGAGCGGACCACCAGCGGGGTGTCCACCGACTTCTCCAGGGCCTTCATCTGCTGGCTGATGGCGGGCTGCGTACACCCCAGCTCACGGGCGGCGGCGGAGAAGGAGCCGGTGCGGGCGACGGCACGCAGGACGCGCAGGTGGCGGGCCTCGATCATGCCTTAGTTATAAGGCAATCTTTGCATTCTGCAAAATTCTACTGATAGTTGAAGCGTGAAGCTGTGAACGCCGGAGGCCCGGCCCGCCTCCCCTCTCGGGGAGCGGACCGGGCCTCCGGTCAGGCGTCGGAGCCTCAGTGCGAGTGGCCGTGGCCGTGACCGTGGCCACCGTTGTCGGCCGCCTCCTCCTTCTTCTCCACCACGAGGGTCTCGGTGGTGAGGAGCAGGGAGGCGATCGAAGCGGCGTTCTCCAGGGCGGAGCGGGTGACCTTGACCGGGTCGATGACGCCGGCCTTCACCAGGTCGCCGTACTCGCCGGTGGCGGCGTTGTAGCCCTGGCCGTTCTCCAGCTCGGAGACCTTGGAGGTGATGACGTAGCCCTCCAGGCCGGCGTTCTGGGCGATCCAGCGCAGCGGCTCGTGCAGCGCCTTGCGGACCACGGCGACACCGGTGGCCTCGTCACCCGACAGGCCCAGGCCGTCCTCCAGCACCTTGGCGGCGTGGACCAGGGAGGCGCCACCGCCGGCGACGATGCCCTCCTCGACCGCGGCACGGGTCGCCGAGATGGCGTCCTCCAGGCGGTGCTTGCGCTCCTTCAGCTCCACCTCGGTGGCGGCGCCGACCTTGATGACGCAGACGCCGCCGGCCAGCTTGGCCAGGCGCTCCTGCAGCTTCTCGCGGTCCCAGTCGGAGTCGGTCGCGGAGATCTCGCCCTTGATCTGGGCGACGCGGCCGGCGACGGCCTCGGCGTCGCCGGCACCCTCGACGATCGTGGTCTCGTCCTTGGTGATGGTCACGCGGCGGGCGGTGCCCAGCACGTCCAGGCCGACCTGCTCGAGCTTGAGGCCGACCTCCTCGGAGACCACCTGGCCACCCGTCAGGGCGGCCAGGTCGCCGAGGATCGCCTTGCGGCGGTCACCGAAGCCCGGGGCCTTGACGGCGACGGCGTTGAAGATGCCGCGGATCTTGTTCAGGACCAGGGTCGACAGCGCCTCGCCGTCGACGTCCTCGGCGATGATCAGCAGCGACTTGGAGGCACCGCTCTGCAGGATCTTCTCCAGCAGCGGCAGCAGCTCCTGGATGGACGAGATCTTGCCCTGGCTGATCAGGATGTACGGGTCCTCGAGGACCGCCTCCTGACGCTCCGTGTCGGTGACGAAGTACGGCGACAGGTAGCCCTTGTCGAACTGCATGCCCTCGGTGAAGTCCAGCTCCACGCCGAAGGTGTTCGACTCCTCGACGGTGATGACACCGTCCTTGCCGACCTTGTCGATCGCCTCGGCGATCAGCTCGCCGACCTGGGTGTCCTGCGCGGAGAGGGACGCGACGGCGGCGACGTCGTCCTTGCCCTCGATCTCGCGGGCGATGGACAGCAGGTGCTCGGAGACGGCGGCGACGGCCTTGTCGATGCCCTTCTTCAGGGCGGCCGGGCCGGCACCGGCGGCGACGTTGCGCAGACCCTCGTTGACCAGGGCCTGGGCCAGCACGGTGGCGGTGGTGGTGCCGTCACCGGCGACGTCGTTGGTCTTGGTGGCGACCTCCTTGACGAGCTGCGCGCCAAGGTTCTCGTACGGGTCGTCCAGCTCGACCTCGCGGGCGATGGTGACACCGTCGTTGGTGATGGTCGGGGCGCCGAACTTCTTGTCGATGACGACGTTGCGACCCTTGGGGCCGATGGTCACCTTGACGGTGTCGGCCAGCTTGTTGACACCGCGCTCCAGCGAGCGGCGGGCGTCCTCGTCGAACTGCAGGATCTTCGCCATGTTCCCTATTCCCTCGGGGCTGCGGCCGGCCGACCGGCCGCCGAACTACGTGAACCAACAACCACGCCCCGGGCCCCTGTCACTTGGGACACGGATCCGGGGCGGGTCGGTACGTCTTACTTCTCGATGATCGCGAGGACGTCGCGGGCGGAGAGCACCAGGTACTCCTCGCCCTGGTACTTCACCTCGGTGCCGCCGTACTTCGAGTACAGGACGATGTCACCCACGGCGACGTCGAGCGGCAGACGCTGGCCGTCCTCGAAGCGGCCCGGGCCGACGGCCAGGACGACGCCCTCCTGGGGCTTCTCCTTGGCGGTGTCCGGGATAACCAGGCCGGAGGCCGTGGTGGTCTCGGCGTCGAGCGGCTGGACCACGATGCGGTCCTCGAGCGGCTTGATGGCAACCTTGCTGCTGGTGGTCACGTCCGAGCTCCCCTTCGGAGATTACGGGGTTTTCTAACGGGTAGGGGCGAACCTGCGAGTCTGCCGTCGCGGGGGTCAGACACGCGTCATCGCGTTAGCACTCTCCTGGTGGGGAGTGCCAAGGACGACCATAGGGCCGTGTTAGCACTCAGTCAACCAGAGTGCCAACGACGCGCCCCTGGAGCCCCGGTTCCACGGTTGAGTAGCCGTACTCATGTACGACGGGCCCGGACTTCGACACACTCCTGCCATGACATCGATCCCGGTACGTCTCGACCCGTCCCGGCCCAAGGACGCCGCCCTCTCCCTGCTCTCGCTTCCCCTGCTGGGAGCCGTGCTGCCGTTCGTCGCGTTCTACGTCATCGCCGCGCTCGGCAGCGGCCCCGGCCACGGGGACGACGGGGACGGACTCGGGTGGGCCTTCCTGGGCATCGGGATGCTGGCCGCTCCGGTGGTCTCCCTGGCGGCGGGCCTCGTGGTGGCCTTCCGCAGCCGGCGCTCCGGCTACCGCTTCCTCCCGGTCACCGCCGTGCTCGCCCCGTTCACGCTGCCGGTGCTCTTCTCCTCGGGCGTGCTGTGGCGGTGAACCCGGTGGGCGGCCGGCCCGAGCGGCTGCGGATCCACCCGGCGGCGGACCTGCTGCTGTCCGTGGTGGTGCTGACGACGACCGGCGTGGCGGCGTTCGTCGGATCGTTCGTGCTCAACGCGCTGAAGCTGCTCGCCCTGTACGGCCCCGGCGTGGTGGCCCTGGACGTCTTCGGCGTCGCGGTCCTGCTCCTGCTGCTGGCGCTGACGGCCCGGGGCGCCCGGCGGCTCGGGTACCGGATCGTGCCGTACGCCGCGCTGGTGGCGGCACCGCTGGTGCCGCTGGTGTTCTGGCTGACCTCCGACGTCCCCGTCATCGGCCGGTGAGCGCCGCGCCGCCGCTCCGGCCGACCGGGCAACCCGCGAGAATGGCCCCGTGGACACCGAGAACCTCCAGCCGCTGCTGACGCCCGAGGGCCAGGCCCTGCTCGCCGAGTTGCGCGAGTTCACCCCCGAGGAGGAGCTCGCGCTGGCGACCCGCCTGCGGCGGACGCATCCGGCGGAGCTGGTCTCGGCCGCGTTCGGTCAGGCCCGGCTGCGGCAGCGGGCGCGGGCGAAGTTCGGGGCGGACGCCGACCTGATGTACTTCACGCCCAACGGGGTCGAGCAGTCCACCCGGCGCAGCGTGGCCGAGTGGCGCGCGCAGCGGTTCGCGGCCCTGGGCGTGCGGCGGCTGGCGGACCTCTGCTGCGGCATCGGCGGGGACGTGCTGGCGCTGGCCCGGGCCGGCATCGAGGTGCTGGCCGTCGACCGGGACCCGGCGGCCTGCGCCGCCACCGCGGCCAACGCCGCCGCACTGGGCCTGGCCGAGCTGGTCGAGGTGCGCTGCGCGGACGTCGCCGAGGTGGACGTCACCGGCTACGACGCGGTGTTCACCGACCCGGCCCGGCGCACCTCGCGCGGCCGGGTGTTCGACCCGGAGGCGTACGCCCCGCCGCTCTCCTGGGCGATCGAGGCCGGCCGGCGGACCCCGATCGGCGCGCTGAAGGTCGCGCCGGGCATCCCGCACGAGGCCGTGCCGCAGGACGCCGAGGCCGAGTGGGTCTCCGACCACGGCGACGTCAAGGAGGCGGTGCTCTGGTTCGGCACCGGGGCCGCGAGCCCGCACCGCGCCACCCTGCTGCCGCAGGGCGCCAGCCTGACCGGCGGCGACCTGCCCGACCCGCCGGCCGGCCCGGTCGGGCGCTACCTGTACGAGCCGGACGGCGCGGTGATCCGGGCCCACCTGGTGGCCGAGGTGGCCGGGCAGGTGGGCGGCCGGCTGATCGACCCGAAGATCGCCTACCTGACCTCGGACCAGCTGGTCGCCACCCCGTACGCGCACGCCTTCGAGCTCACCGACGTGCTGCCGTTCCACATCAAGAAGCTGAAGGCGCTGCTGCGCGAGCGGGGTGTCGGCACGGTGGTGATCAAGAAGCGCGGGATGGCGATCACCCCGGAGGAGCTGCGCCGCCAGCTCAAGCCCTCCGGGCCGAACACCGTCACGGTGGTCCTCAGCCGTACCGACCACGGGCCGCTGATGATGCTGGGACAGCCGGTCCAGGGCGTGTCCGACACGCCCTAGCTAGGAGGCCGGGGCCTGGATGCAGTCCTCAGGAGGCCGGGGCCTGGATGTAGTCCTCCAGCCGGGCCACCGAGAAGCCCTGCTCCTGGATCCGGGCCAGCAGCTCGCCGAACATCTGGGTCATCGTGGAGCCCTTGAGCTCCTTGGGGCCGCGGAAGTGCGCCAGGACGATGTCACCGGGCTTCAGCTTGTCCCCCGACTGGTACTGCATGTCGTGTATCTGCATCGACTCGCGCCAGAGCACGATCGCGCGCGGGCCGCACTGCTGGACGGAGGTGTTGAGCATCGGGGTGTTGGCGCCGTCGCCGAACGGCGGGCGGAACAGCAGCGGGGCGGTGCCGTACTGCTGGGTGAGCGCGGACTGGGCGTCGCAGATCTCGGACTTCTGCTTCTCCGCCGGGATCTTGCTCATCACCGGGTGGTCCACGGTGTGGTTCTGGACGTGGTTGCCCAGCGCCTGGAGCGGCTTGAAGTAGGCGTAGTCGTTCTTGATGATGTCCCGGGTCAGGAACATCGAGATCGGCACCTTGAGGTCGGTGAGCATCTCGACGAACTTCGGGTCCTTCTCGGCCCCGTCGTCGATGGTGATGAAGACGACCTTGTCGTTCGTCTTCACGTCGCTGAACACCGGCACGGGGCCGGTCCGTTCGAGCTTGATCGGCTTGTCGGCGGGGGGCGCCGGAGCAGGGGCGAGCGGGGTGAGGTTCCACTTGGCCCAGGCGGCGGCGTTCGCCGCGGCCGGGGCGGCGCCCGGGGTGGCGGCCGCGCCGGTCGGGGCGGCTCCGCTCGGCCGGGGCGCGGCCGACACCGGTGTGGTGGCGGCCGGGGCGGCAAGGCCGCCTCCGCCTCCGTTGTCGCCGCACGCCGTGGCGAAGGCCAGCAGGGCCAGTGCCCCCGCCGCGTACGTCCTGGTCCTGTTCCGCCCGTCCCTGCTCACCGCACCGCGCTCCCGGTTTCCGTTCAGCTTTTCATCAGCTGATTCACGGTAACGGCCGGGGTCACGGTTCCCGGTAGCGGCCTATTCGACGTGTTCGCTGGTGAAGGACCAGCGGTGCACCGGGCGGCCGAGCAGTTCGGCCGGCGGGTCGGCGACGGGCACCGGCTCGCCGCTCCACCAGGTGATCAGCAGCACCCGCTCCCCCGGGGCGGAGAGCAGTTCGAGGCGCTCCAGCCCGGCCGAGCCGCGGAGCGCGGGCAGCGCCGACTCCCGCGCCCAGGCGGCGAGTTCGGCCCCCCGGCCGGCCGCCGCCCGGGCCTCCCACATCGCGGCGACGGTCACTCGGCGCCGCCGCCGAGGGCGTCGTAGGCCTGGCCGTGGACGTCGGTGTGCGGCACGTGCACCTCGGTCACCGGCAGCGAGGAGTCCGCCGACAGGTCGAAGGCGGACGGCGCGCGGTCGCGCCACACCATCTCGGAGCCCAGCGCCGCGACCATCGCGCCGTTGTCGGTGCACAGGCCCGGCCGGGGCACCCGCAGCCGGATGCCGGCCCGGTCGCAGCGCTGCTGGGCCATCTCGCGCAGCCGCGAGTTGGCCGCCACGCCGCCGCCGATCATCAGGTGGTCGACGTCGTTGTCCTTGCACGCCTTGACGGCCTTGCGGGTGAGCACGTCGGTGACCGCCTCCTGGAAGGAGGCCGCCACGTCGGCGATCGGCACCTCCTCGCCGGCCCGGCGCTTGGCCTCCACCCAGCGGGCGACGGCGGTCTTCAGGCCGGAGAAGGAGAAGTCGTACTCCGGGTCGTTCCGGCCGCTCAGGCCGCGCGGGAAGGCGATCGCCTTCGGGTCGCCCTCGCGGGCCGTGCGGTCGACGATCGGGCCGCCGGGGAAGCCGAGGCCGAGCACCCGGGCGACCTTGTCGAAGGCCTCGCCGGCCGCGTCGTCGATGGTCGCGCCGAGCGGGCGGACGTCGCTGGTGATGTCCTCGCTGAGCAGCAGCGAGGAGTGCCCGCCGGAGACCAGCAGGGCCATCGTCGGCGAGGGCAGCCGGCCGTGCTCCAGCTGGTCGACGCAGATGTGCGAGGCGAGGTGGTTGACCCCGTACAGCGGCTTGTCCAGCGCCCAGGCGTACGCCTTCGCGGCGCTGACGCCGACCAGCAGCGCGCCGGCCAGGCCGGGGCCGGCGGTGACGGCGATGCCGTCCAGGTCGCTCGCCTTGATCCCGGCGGTGTCCAGGGCGCGCTGGATGGTCGGGACCATCGCCTCCAGGTGCGCGCGGCTGGCGATCTCCGGGACGACGCCGCCGAAGCGGGCGTGGTCGTTGACGCTGGAGGCGACCGCGTCGGCCAGCAGCGTGGTGCCGCGCACGATGCCGACGCCGGTCTCGTCGCAGGAGGTCTCGATGCCGAGGACGAGCGGTTCGTCAGCCATGGCGGGTGTCCTCAATGTCCTTCGGGTCGGTGCTGTCAGTGCTCGGGTGGTCGAGGCGCATCACCAGCGCGTCGACGTTGGCGGGCTGGTAGTAGCCGCGCCGGATGCCCACCGGTTCGAAACCGTGGCGCTCGTACAGCCGCTGGGCGCGCGGGTTGTCCACCCGCACCTCCAGCAGCAGCTCGGCGCACTCGCGCCGGGCGGCCTCCCGGATCAGGTCGGTGAGCAACGCCGCGCCGAGGCCGGCGCCCTGGTGGCGCTCGTCGACGGCGATGGTCTGGACGTCGCCCTCGCCGGCGATCGCCATCAGGCCGGCGTAGCCGACGATCGTGCCGTCCGGGGCGGCTGCGACGGTGTAGTGGCGGGTGCCGCCGGGGTGGGCCTCGGCCAGCTCGGACCAGAACATCCCGGTGGACCAGGCGTCCTCGGGGAAGAGCCGCAGCTCCAGGTCCAGCACCGGCGCGATGTCCCACCAGCGCATCGGGCGCAGGGTGGTGCCGTGGTTCACGCCGGGAGCACCGCCTTGCCCCCTAGAACGGTCTTGTAGGCCGCCGGCACCTGGGCATCCGGGCGGCGCAGGTACAGCGGGTGGTTCGGCAGCAGCTCGCGCCCGGCGGCCAGCTCGGCGGCGGCGAAGCCGGCCAGGGCGCCGGCCGAGACGTGCTCGGGGCCGTGCGCGCCCGGGAAGGCGTCGGGGTAGAGCAGCGCGCCGGCGCCGACGGAGCGCTCCGGCGGGGTCAGCTCGGCCGGGCGGTCCACGCCCGGGCCCTCGGTGCGGCGGCCCTCGGCGTCGTACGAGGCCCAGTAGACCTCCTTGCGGCGCGCGTCGGTGGCGACGGTGAACGGCTGCCCGGCCAGGCCCTCGGCCCGGGCCTGGAAGGCGATCGCGTCCAGGGTGCAGACACCGTGCACCGGCAGCCCGAGCGCGTGGCCGAGCGCGGCGGCGGTCACCAGGCCGACCCGCAGGCCGGTGTACGGGCCGGGGCCGACGCCCACCGCGATGCCGGTCAGCCGGTGCTTGTCCACCCCGGCGGCCCGCAGCACCCGGTCGATCGCGGGCAGCAGCAGTTCGCCGTGGCGCCTGGCGTCGACCTGGTGGGTCTCGGCGAGGACGGCCGTGCCGTCGTGGACGGCGGCGGTGACGGCGGGGGTAGCGGTGTCGAACGCGAGCAGCAGCACGGGTCAAGGTTAGACCGCGTTGGGCCGACCGGCCGATCGGCAGGGTGTACCACCCGGGAACACACATCCGAGGCACTGCGACCCGCGCGGATGAACCTGGCACGATGGGGCCGTACGTAAAGGGACGGCGGCGGGAGCGGCAACGTGGCGAAGATGGGTCCTGGAGTGGTGGTCACGGGGTTGACCTTGGGGGCCCTGGCGGTGGTGAGCCTGCTGGCCTTCCAGGCCAACGGCGCCCAGGAGCGGGCCGGCGGCCCCAAGCCCACCGCCACCACCACGGCGACCGGCACGGCCACCGCCGCGGCGCCGACCGCCTCGGCCACCCCGACCGTCCCCGCGCTGCCGGCCACCTCGGGCACCGGCCTCCGGGTCGTCTACTCGGTCGGCAGCCACTACGTCTGGCTGGTCGACCCGAAGAAGACCCCGCAGGTGGCGGCCGCCTTCCCGGTCACCCCGGGCTCGGTCGAGCCGACCCCGGGCAGCTACGCCGTGTACAGCCGCACCCCGACCACCACCGGGACGGACGGCAAGCAGATCGAGCACGTGGTGCGCTTCGCGCAGCTGAACGGCGTGGTGTTCGGCTTCAGCGCGGCGGTGGACGGCGCGACGCCGACCACCGACCCGAGCGCCAAGACCGGCGGCATCCGCAGCGGGCGCGCCGAGGGCCAGCTGCTCTGGGACTTCGCGCCCAAGGAGACCAAGGTGGTCGTGATCGCCTGACCCGGGACGGCCCGGAGGGGCCCGGCCGTTCCGGGCCCGGAACGGCCGGCCTCACGCGGCCCGGGGCGCCTGCGCCTCGGGCCGTTCGTCTTGTCTGGGCCGCGGTTCGGGCGGGGTGGACACCGCTTCGGCGGCCGCGCAGGCGGCCAGCAGCGCCCGCATCGGCTCTCCCGGAGCGCGACGGGCTGACTCTCCGGCCCCGGCGGCGGGGACCGCACTCTTCGGGGCGGGGGTGGGGCTCGACATGGCGCCTCCCTAGTTAGGCAGACCTAACCGCAGCACCCATCCCACCACGCCCGGCGCCCCGCCCGCAACATCTTGCCGACAGCCTGTCGGCAAGATGTCGGCACGTCGCCGACGCGGTCAGCGTGTCGTCGGCTCGTCGCCGGACGCGGTCAGCGTGTCGCCGGACGTCGCCCGACGTCGTCAGCGTGTCGTCGGCTCGTCGCCCGCGCCCGTCGGCCGCCCGAGGTCCGCCAGCGCCACGTCCGCCCAGCGCGGGCCGATGCCGGTCAGCACCACCCGGCGCGGGTCCTGGTCGTCCCCGTCCGCCGCGTCGCCGATGGCGCGCTCGATCCGGACCTCCAACCGGTCCTCGGACAGCCGCTCGACCTTGCCCTCGCCCCACTCGACCACGACCACCGACTCGGGCAGCGAGACGTCCAGGTCGAGGTCCTCCATCTCGTCCAGGTCCCCGCCCAGCCGGTACGCGTCCACGTGGACCAGCGCCGGGCCGCCGACCAGCGAGGGGTGCACCCGGGCGATCACGAAGGTCGGCGAGGTCACCGCCCCGCGGACCTCGAGGCCCTCCCCCAGGCCCCGGGTCAGCGTGGTCTTCCCCGCTCCCAGCTCGCCGGAGAGCAGCACCAGGTCCCCCGGCCGCAGCAGCGCGGCCAGCTCCCGGCCGAGCCGGCCCATCCGCTCCGGGGTGGGGACGGTGAGAGTGGCGTGCGAGCCCATGCGCGTGTCTTGCCCTTCGGTCCGTACCGGCGCACCGACCACCGGCCGCCACCGCTACCGTGCCACATCCGCGCGCCGCCGGGGCTCACGCGGGGTCGACGACGGCTTCCACGACTTCCACGACCCGCTTCCGGGCCAGGTCGAGGACGGCCGCGGGCAGCGGCGCGGCCCCGGCGAAGCCGGCGGCCCGGCGCAGCAGCCGCGCCAGCTCGTGGTCGACCAGCTCCGGGCGCTCCAGCATCACCAGGTGCCCGGCGCCCTCGGACAGGACCAGTTCGGCGCCGGGCAGCCGCTCGGCCATCGCCTCGCTGTGCGTCGAGGGCGTCAGCAGGTCCTTCGTCCCGGCCAGCACCAGCGCGGGCAGGCCCCGCAGGGCGGCCAGCGCCCCGTATTTCTCGTGCGCGCCGAACACCGGGTAGAACTCGGCGACCACGTCGATCGGGGTGGCGTCCAGCAGCTGCTCGGCGAAGCGCACCACGCCGGGGTCGACGTCCCGGCCGCCGAAGGAGAACTTCCGGTAGAACACGGCGGCCACGTCCGAGCCCAGCCGCCTGGTCGCCTCGACCAGGTCGACCTGGCGGCCCAGCAGCTTCACCATGCCGGGCGCGACCTTCCGGAACAGCTTCGCGCCGGCCCTCGGCAGGCCGAGGCTGACCTCGTTCCAGTCCCCGGCGAGGGTGCCGATCAGCGCCACCCCGGCGACGCGCTCGCGGAACAGCTCCGGGTGCTGGTCGGCCAGCGCCATCACCGTCATGCCGCCCATCGAGTGACCGACCAGCACCAGCGGCCCGGTCGGGGCGACGGCGTCGATCACCGCCTTGAGGTCGCCGCCCAGCTGGTCGATGCCGGCCGGCTCGCCCGCCAGGTACGAACGGGAGCGCTCGGAGCGGCCGTGGCTGCGCTGGTCCCAGAAGACCAGCCGCATGCCCTCGCGGACCGCGGCCCGCTGGAAGTGCCAGCTGTCCTGGTTGAGGCAGTAGCCGTGGCAGAAGACCACGGTCAGCGGCTCGCCGGGGGCGCCCTCCCCGTCCGGCCCGCTCCAGCCGGTGCCGTCCAGCTCGACGTACAGCTCGGTGCCGTCCGGCGCGGCCACCCTCCTCGGACGGCCGCGCAGCGAGCCGTACGGGGCGTTCGCGTCCAGCTCGGCCCGGGCCCGGCGGCGCATCGCCCGGCCGACGGTCAACCGCTCCATCGCGACGCCCGCGGCCGCCCCGGCGGCCAGCACGCCGACCGAGATCCCGATCACTCCCGCCCGGCTCACCCCGGAGGCGGCGCCGGCCGCCTTGGCGACCGCCGCGACCGGACTGCCCTCGGCCGGTGCGCCGGTCATGCCGACGGGCCCTCCGGGTGGCTGCCGCCCAGGTAGCGGCGGGGCACCCGGGCGCCGATCCGGGTGATGATCTCGTACGAGATGGTGCCGCAGGCGCGGGCCCAGTCCTCGGCGGTGGGCTCGCCGCGCTCGCCGTTGCCGAACAGCAGCACCTCGTCGCCGATCTCCGGGGTCTCGCCGCCGAGGTCCACCACGAACTGGTCCATCGCGACCCGGCCGGCCACCGTGCGCCACTTGCCGTCGATCTGCACCGGGCCGGTGCCGCTGGCGTGCCGGGGGATGCCGTCGCCGTAGCCGACCGGGACCAGGCCCAGGGTGGTCTCGCCCGGCGTCGTGTAGTGGTGGCCGTAGCTGACCCCGTGCCCGCCGGGGACGTGCTTGACCAGCGCCAGCCGCGCGGTCAGCGCCATCACCGGGCGCAGCCCGAAGTCGGCCGGCGAGCCCACCTCGGGCACCGGCGACAGCCCGTACGCGGCCAGGCCGGTGCGGACCAGGTCGAAGTGCGACTCGGGCAGCAGCAGGGCGGCCGGGGAGTTCGCCAGGTGCCGGACCTCGGGGCGCAGCCCGGCGGCCTCGGCCGTGGCCAGCGCGGCGCGGTAGGAGTCCAGCTGGGCCTGGATCGACGGGTGGCCCGGCTCGTCCGCCGCGGCGAAGTGCGACCAGACGCCGACGACCGTCAGCAGACCCTCGGTCTCGGCCCGGCGGGCCGCGGCGACCAGCTGCGGCCAGTCGTGCGGCTGGCAGCCGTTGCGGCCGAGGCCGGTGTCGGCCTTCAGGTGCACCCGGGCCGGGATGCCGGTCTCGCGCACGGCGGGCAGCAACTCGTCCAGCGCCCACTGGCCGCTGACCGAGATGTCCAGGTCCGCGCGCAGCGCCTCGCGCCACGGCCCGCCCGGCGTCCACAGCCAGCACAGGACGCGGGCCTGCTCCGGGCGGATGCCCGCGGCCCGCAGCGCCAGCGCCTCGTCCGGCGTCGCGCAGCCGAGCCACCCGACGCCGTTGGCGACCGCCTCCCGGGCACACTCGACCGCGCCGTGGCCGTAGGCGTTCGCCTTGACCGCGAGCATCACCGCCGCGCTGCCGACGCGCTCGCGCAGGGAGGCGAGGTTGCCGCGCAGGGCGGCGAGATCGATGGTCGCCTCGGCCCGGAGGCCGTCGGTCAGGGGGGCTGTGCCGGTCGTGTTCGCAGTTGTCATCAGGGTCAGTCTCCCAGACGTCCCGGAGTCCTCGCCGAACGGCCCGTCGGCGCGGCGGCCCCCCGCGGCGCGCCGACCTGCGGCGGTCGGCCCGTCCGCCCTGCTGAGGACGCCGTGTCCGGACGTTCCGGTTCCGTCTCGGGACGAGTCGCCGTCTCGGGGCCGTGGCCCGGGCACACCGGGCCCGGCCCCGAACAGCGGGACGGCCGGGCTGCCGGTCATCGGGCGGCCGCTCATCGGGCTACGCCTCCCGGACCGCCCGCCACACCGCCGGCAGCGCCCCCGCCACCGCGAGCGCCGTGGTCGGGGCGCCCGGCGCCCCCGCCGCCTCGCGGCCGGCCAGGCCGTGCAGGTAGGCGGCCGCCGACGCGGCGTCCAGCGGCGCGAGGCCGGCCGCCAGCAGGGAGCCCGCCAGCCCGGCCAGGACGTCGCCGCTGCCGGCGGTGGCCAGCCAGGAGGTGCCGGTGGGGTTCACCCGGACGGCCCCGCCCGGATCGGCGACCACCGTGGTGGAGCCCTTCAGCAGCACCGTCGCGCGGTAGTCGGCCGCGAGTCGGCGGGCGGTGGCCAGCCGGGCCGCGGCCAGCTCGTCGGCGGCCGGCGGCGTGCCGCCCCCGGCGCCCGCGAGCAGCCGGGCGGCCTCGCCGGTGTGCGGGGTGAGCAGGGTGGGCGCGGTGCGGCCGGCCAGCGCCTCCGGGCCGAGCCGGCCCAGCTCGGTCAGCCCGTCCGCGTCCACCAGCACCGGGACGTCGCTCGCCAGCGCCTCGGTCAGCGCCTGCCGCGCCCCCTCGCCGCCGCCCGGCCCGACCACCCAGGCCTGTACCCGCCCGGCCCCGGCCGGGCCGCCCTCGGTGACCAGCACCTCCGGGAAGCGCCGCACCACCTCCTCGGCCGCGGTGCCCACGTACCGGACGGCGCCCGCGCCGCCGTGCAGCGCCCCGGCCACCGCCAGCAGCGCCGCCCCCGGGTAGGTCGCCGAGCCGGCCGCCACCCCGACCACACCACGCCGGTACTTGTCGCTCTCCACGCCCGGCACCGGCAGCAGCGACGCCACGTCCGCGTGCTGGAGCGCCGTCACCTCCGCGGCGGGCGGCTCCAGCCCGATGTCCACCAGCTGCACCGCACCCGCGTACGAGGCGCCCGGGTCGACCAGCAGCCCGGGCTTGTACGTGCCGAAGCAGACCGTGACGTCGGCCCGCAGCGCCGCGCCGGGCACCTCGCCGGTGTCGGCGTCCACCCCGCTCGGCAGGTCCACCGCCACCACGATCCCGGACCGCCCGGCCCGCGCGTACGGCTCCGCCTCCGGGCGCAGCCCGCCCCGGCCGCCGATGCCGACGATGCCGTCCAGCACCAGGTCCGCGCGCGAGAAGTCGGCCAGGCCGACTTCCCGCTCCGCCGTCACCCGCCCGCCGGCGGCCCGCAGCGCGGCCAGTCCACCCGGGTGCGCCTTCGCCGGCGCCAGCAGCACCGCCGTCACCCGCGCCCCGCGCCGGGCCAGCGCGGCCCCGGCGTACAGCGCGTCACCCCCGTTGTCCCCGCTGCCCGCGAGCACCGTCACCCGGCTGCCGTACACCCGGCCCCGACGCCGCGTCAGCAGCCGCGCGCAGGTCGCGGCCAGCCCCGTGGCGGCCCGCTGCATCAGGGTGCCCTCCGGCAGCCGCGCCATCAGCGCGGCCTCGGCGGCCCGGACGGTTTCCACAGGGTGTGCATGACGCATGGCGGGGCTCCTCCGGCCGTCGACGTACGCACGACGCTAGCCCGCGTCCCCGCCCCGCGGGAGCCGCGCCTGCGGCACACTTTCGAGTGACACCCACTTCGATCCCCCGCCAGCACCGGTCCGTACACCTAGCGTGTCGCCCAGCACCGACCAGCAGGAGGGAGAAGGGCCATGGTCGCCATGCCGGCAGTCGAGCACCCGCTGGATCAGGACGATGTCCTCCAGATGTTCCTGGCGCTGGACACACCGCCCGGTTTCAAGGCCGAGCTCATCGAAGGGGAAGTCGTCGTGACGCCACCGCCGGACGGATCGCACGAGACGGCGTTCTCCCTGCTCGCCAGGCAGTTCTTCCGCAAGGCCGCGATCGATCTGGACGTCTCGGGGAACAAGGGCCTGATCATCGCGTCCAAGAGCCGTTTCATCCCGGACGGCACCGTGAGCCCGGTCGGCCACTTCGAGAACGCGGGCTCCTGGGCCCCCGCCGAGGGTGTCCTTCTCGTCTTCGAGATCACCTCGACCAACCCGCACAAGGACCGCGAGCCCAAGCGAAAGGGCTACGCCTCCGCGGGCGTCCCCTGCTATCTGCTGGTCGACCGCAGTACGGGCAAGGTCACGCTGTTCACCGACCCCGAGAACGGCGACTACACGGCTCACGCCCAGGCCGACTTCGGCAAGCCGATCGACCTTCCGGCCCCGTTCTCCTTCACGCTCGACACGGTGCCCCTGCGGTAGGACGCAGCCACCGCAGGGGCACCGTGGAAGGCCGAGCGGCTACTCGACGGTGACCGACTTCGCCAGGTTGCGCGGCTGGTCGACCTCGTGGCCCTTGGCCGTGGCCAGCTCGCAGGCGAAGACCTGCAGCGGGACGGTGGAGACCAGCGGCTGGAGCAGGGTGGGCGTGGCCGGGATGCGGATCAGGTGGTCCGCGTACGGGACGACCGCCTCGTCGCCCTCCTCGGCGATCACGATCGTGCGGGCGCCGCGGGCCCGGATCTCCTGGATGTTGGAGACGATCTTGTCGTGCAGGATCGAGCGCCCGCGCGGCGAGGGCACGACCACCACGACCGGCAGCCCCTCCTCGATCAGCGCGATCGGGCCGTGCTTCAGCTCGCCCGCCGCGAAGCCCTCGGCGTGCATGTACGCCAGCTCCTTGAGCTTGAGCGCACCCTCCAGGGCCACCGGGAAGCCGACGTGGCGACCGAGGAACAGCACCGAGCGGGCGTCGGCCAGCGAGCGGGCCAGCTCGCGCACCGGCTCCATGGTCTCCAGGACCTGCTCGACCTGCTTCGGCGCGTCGCCGAGCTCCTTGATGACGGCGAAGATCTCGTCGCCCCACTTGGTGCCGCGCACCTGGCCCAGGTACAGGGCGACCAGGTAGCAGGCGACCAGCTGGGTCAGGAACGCCTTGGTCGAGGCGACCGCGACCTCCGGACCGGCGTGGGTGTACAGCACCGCGTCCGACTCGCGCGGGATGGTGGAGCCGTTGGTGTTGCAGATCGCCAGCACCTTGGCGCCCTGCTCGCGGGCGTGCCGCAGGGCCATCAGGGTGTCCATGGTCTCGCCGGACTGCGAGATGGCGATGACCAGTGTGCCCGGGCCCATGATCGGGTCGCGGTAGCGGAACTCGGAGGCGACCTCGACCTCGCAGGGGATGCGGGTCCAGTGCTCGATCGCGTACTTGGCGATCATGCCGGCGTGGAAGGCCGTGCCGCAGGCGACGATGACGACCTTGTCGACCGAGCGCAGGTCGGCGTCGGAGATCCGCAGCTCGTCCAGGGTCAGCCGGCCGTCGGTGCCGATCCGGCCGAGGAGGGTGTCGGCGACCGCCTTCGGCTGCTCGGCGATCTCCTTGAGCATGAAGTAGTCGTAGCCGCCCTTCTCGGCGGCGGAGGCGTCCCAGTCGACGTGGTACTCGCGCACGTCGGCCGGGGTGCCGTCGAAGTTGGTGACGGTCACGCCCTCCCGGCGCAGCTCGACCACCTGGTCCTGGCCCAGCTCGATCGCCTCGCGGGTGTGGGCGATGAAGGCGGCGACGTCGGAGGCGAGGAAGTTCTCGCCCTCGCCGCGGCCGACCACCAGCGGGGAGTTGCGGCGGGCGCCGACGACGACGTCCGGCGCGTCCGCGTGCACCGCGACCAGGGTGAAGGCGCCCTCCAGCTGACGGCAGACCACCCGCATGGCCTCGGCGAGGTCACCCGCGTAGGCCTCGCCCAGCAGGTGGGCGACGACCTCGGTGTCGGTCTCGGACCGCAGGGTGTGGCCGCGCTCGGCGATCTCGGCGCGCAGCTGGGCGAAGTTCTCGATGATGCCGTTGTGCACCACGGCCACCCGCTGGCTGTCGTCCAGGTGGGGGTGGGCGTTGGCGTCCGTCGGGCCGCCGTGGGTGGCCCAGCGGGTGTGGCCGATGCCGGTGGTGCCGCCGGGCAGAGGGGTCTCGGCGAGCGACTTCTCCAGGTTCGCGAGCTTGCCCGCCCGCTTGTCGGTGGCCAGGCTCCACTGCCCCTCGGAGTCCTGCACCTGCACCGCGACACCGGCCGAGTCGTAACCCCGGTACTCCAGTCGCTGCAAGCCTGCGATAACTACGTCGAGGGCGGTCTGAGCGCCCACGTATCCAACAATTCCGCACATGCGTGCCAGCATAAGGGCGGTTCTGTGCCCGTTTCCCCGCCGCGCGCGAACGCTGCGTGACCGACACCACAGCCACCGTGAACGTCGCTACGGCTCACAATGGAGCATGTGCTGACCGAACTCTGTACGCGGGGCGCCGCCACGCCCGGCCCGTCGCCGTCCCCCTACGTCGACCTCAGCCGGGCCGAGTGGAGCGCGCTGCGCGAGCGTACGCCACTGCCGCTGACCGCCGAGGAGGTGGAACGGCTGCGCGGACTCGGCACCGCCCTCGACCTGGACGAGGTCCGCGACGTCTACCTGCCGCTGTCACGCCTGCTGAACCTGTACATCCACGCCACGCACGAGCTGCGCGGCACGCTGGGCACCTTCCTGGACACCCCGGACACCGAGCGCACCCGCACCCCGTTCATCATCGGCGTGGCCGGCTCCGTCGCGGTCGGCAAGTCCACCACCGCCCGGCTGCTCCAGGCGCTGCTCGCCCGCTGGCCCGAGCACCCCCGGGTCGAACTGGTCACCACCGACGGCTTCCTGCTCCCCAACGCCGAGCTGCGCCGGCGCGGCCTGATGGCCCGCAAGGGCTTCCCGGAGTCGTACGACCGCCGGGCGCTGATGCGCTTCGTCGCGGACGTGAAGGCGGGCAAGGAGCGGGTCAGCGCGCCGGTCTACTCGCACCTGGTGTACGACATCGTGCCGGGCGAGCGGCTCACCGTGGAGCGCCCGGACATCCTGATCGTCGAGGGCCTGAACGTGCTCCAGCCGGCGCTGCCCGGCACCGACGGCCGCACCCGCCTCGCGGTGGCCGACTACTTCGACTTCTCGATCTACGTCGACGCCCGGACCGACGACATCGAGCACTGGTACCTGGACCGATTCCGCAAGCTGCGTCAGACCGCCTTCCAGGACCCGAACTCCTACTTCCGCCGCTTCACCGAGGTGCCGGAGGAGGAGGCGATGGAGTACGGCCGGCAGGTCTGGCGCACCATCAACAAGCCCAACCTGCTGGAGAACGTGCTGCCGACCCGCGGCCGCGCCACCCTGATCCTGCAGAAGGGCCCGGACCACAAGGTCCGCCGGGCGCTGCTGCGCAAGCTCTGAGCACCCGTCGGACGCGACGGAGAGGGCCCCCGCGCGAGGCGGGGGCCCTTCGTCGTCTCCGGGGCTCAGCCCAGGTGGGTGCGCACGGCGTCGGCCAGCCGCTGCGCGACCGCCTCGGCCTGGGCCGGGTCGGCGGCCTCGACCATGACCCGGACCAGCGGCTCGGTGCCCGACGGGCGCAGCAGCACCCGGCCGGTGGAGCCCAGCTCGGTCTCGGCCTCGGCGACCGCGGCGGTCAGCTCGGTGCTGGTCCGCACCCGGGACTTGTCGACGCCCTTGACGTTGATCAGCACCTGCGGCAGCCGGGTCATCACGGCGGCCAGGTCGGCCAGCGGCTGCTTGGTGGCGGCCAGTCGGGCGCCCAGCATCAGACCGGTCAGGGTGCCGTCGCCGGTGGTGGCGTGGTCCAGCAGGATGACGTGGCCGGACTGCTCGCCGCCCAGCGCGAAGCCGTGCTCCTTCATCGCCTCCAGCACGTAGCGGTCGCCGACGGCGGTCTCCACCAGCTCGATGCCCTCGCGCTCCATCGCCAGCTTGAAGCCGAGGTTGGACATCACGGTGGCCACCGCGGTGTTGCGGCGCAGGGTGCCGGCCTCCTTCATGGCGACCGCGAGGATGGCGATGATCTGGTCGCCGTCCACCTCGTCGCCCTCGGCGTCGGCGGCCAGGCAGCGGTCGGCGTCGCCGTCCAGGGCGATGCCCAGGTCGGCCTGGTGCTCCCTCATCGCGACGCGCAGCCGGTCCAGGTGGGTGGAGCCGACGCCGTCGTTGATGTTGAGGCCGGTGGGCTCGGCCCCCAGGGTGTGGACGACCTCGGCGCCGGCCCGGGCGAAGGCCTCGGGGGCGACGTACGCGGCCGCGCCGTGGGCGCCGTCGATGACGACCTTGATGCCGTCCAGGCGGTTGGGCAGCACGCCGATCAGGTGGGCGACGTACTTGTCGAAGCCCTCGGTGTACTCGCGCACCCGGCCGACGGCCGCGCCGGTCGGACGGTTCCAGTCCTCGTCGCCGAGCGTGTGCTTGCGGTAGTGGGACTCGATCGCGTCCTCGATCCGGTCGTCCAGCTTGTGGCCGCCGCGGGCGAGGAACTTGATGCCGTTGTCCGGCATGGCGTTGTGGCTGGCGGACAGCATCACGCCGAAGTCGGCGCCGAGCGCGCCGGTGAGGTACGCCACGGCCGGGGTGGGCAGGACGCCGACCCGCAGGACGTCGACTCCGGCACTCGCCAGACCGGCGATGACGGCGGCCTCCAGGAACTCGCCCGAGGCGCGCGGGTCACGGCCGACCACCGCGACCGGCCGGTGGCCGTCGAAGGCGCCGGCCTCACCGAGCACATGGGCCGCCGCGACCGACAGGCCGAGCGCCAGCTCCGCCGTCAGGCTCTCGTTGGCCACCCCGCGCACGCCGTCCGTACCGAAGAGTCGTCCCACTGTCCCGTCCTCCATCACCACTGCTCGGAACCCAACCGATGATCCCGGCCGCCGCACAGTAGCCGGGGAACACGTCGCCCCGGAGTACGCGAGGTACTCCGGGGCGACGGTTTCGCGCAACCGGGGGGTGCGCCGCCAGGGCGGACCGCACCCCCGGGGAGGCGATTAGCGCTTGCTGTACTGCGGCGCCTTGCGGGCCTTCTTCAGACCGGCCTTCTTGCGCTCGACGGCGCGGGCGTCACGGGTCAGGAAGCCGGCCTTCTTGAGGGCGCCGCGGTTGTTGTCCACGTCGGCCTCGTTCAGGGCACGGGCCACGCCGAGGCGCAGCGCGTAGGCCTGGCCGGAGACGCCGCCACCGCTGATGCGGGCGACGACGTCGTAACGGCCGTCCAGCTCCAGGAGCTTGAAGGGCTCGTTCACGGTCTGCTGGTGCACCTTGTTGGGGAAGTAACCCTCGAGGGTGCGACCGTTGATCTTCCACTGGCCGGTGCCGGGGACGATGCGCACGCGGGCGATCGCCTCCTTGCGGCGGCCCAGTCCGGCGCCCGGGGTGGCCTCGCCGAAGCGGCCGGCCAGGGACTCGGAGGTGTAGCTCTCCTCGGAGGTGTACTCGCCCTCGACGGCCTCAACGGCCTCGTCGAAGTCGACCTCAAGGGTTTCAGTGGTCTCGGCCACGGTGTTCCTCAGCTCTTTTCAGTGTTGGGGGGCTTGGTGGCCGAATTACTGCGCGACCTGGGTGATCTCGAACGGCACCGGCTGCTGGGCAGCGTGGGGGTGCTGGTCGCCCGAGTAGACCTTCAGCTTCGAGAGCATCTGACGGCCCAGGCTGTTCTTGGGGATCATGCCCTTGATGGCCTTCTCGACGGCCTTCTCCGGGTTGTTCGCCAGCAGGTCGTCGTAGCGCACCGAGCGCAGACCACCCGGGAAGCCCGAGTGGCGGTAGGCCAGCTTCTGGGTCTTCTTGTTACCGGACAGGTGCACCTTGTCGGCGTTGATGATGATGACGAAGTCACCAGTGTCAACGTGCGGCGCGTAGATCGCCTTGTGCTTGCCCCGGAGGAGGTTGGCGGCCTGGGAGGCCAGGCGGCCGAGCACGACGTCGGTCGCGTCGATGACGTGCCACTGACGCTGGACGTCGCCGGGCTTGGGGCTGTACGTACGCACGGTCGTAGCCTTCGCTTTTCAGTGAGTGAGTCCTGACAGGAGCACCCGGACGGAAGAGCAGCCTGGCCATCCTTGGACGCAATTCAAGGGGGACCGCTGGTCGACGACCTGATGTCTCCGGCGTACCGACCTCTCACGTGAGATAGAGCGAGCCAATACGCACATCAAGCGTCCAGGTTACCGGCAGGGCCGGAGCGGGTCAAAAATGCCCGGGCCCGGCCCTCGCCGTCACTCAGCGTTCGCGCTCCACCCGGGTCACGTCCCAGACCGGCTCCGGCGACTCGAACACCCGGCCGTCCGCCCCGAAGACCAGGAAGCGGTCGAAGGTCTTGGCGAACCAGCGGTCGTGGGTGACGCACAGCACGGTGCCGTCGAAGGCCTCCAGGCCGGCCTGCAGGGCCTCGGCGCTCTCCAGGTCCAGGTTGTCGGTCGGCTCGTCGAGCAACAGGGCCGTCACACCGGAGAGTTCGAGCTTGAGGATCATCAGCCGGGCCTGCTGTCCACCGGACAGCGACTCGAACTTCTGCTCCTCCTGGCGGTCCAGCTCGTAGCGGCGCAGCGCCCCCATCGCGGCGCCGCGGCTGAGCGCGTGCTCCTCCTCGACGATCGACCGCACGGTACGGCCGAACAGCTCCGGGTGCGCGTGGGTCTGCCGGAAGTGGCCGGGCACGACCCGGGCGCCGAGCTTCCAGTCGCCGGTGTGCTCGACCGTCGTGTCACCGGCCAGCAGCCGCAGGAGGTGCGACTTGCCGGCGCCGTTGGCGCCCAGCACCCCGACCCGCTCGCCGTAGAAGACCTCCAGGTCGAAGGGCTGCATCAGGCCGGTGAGCTCCAGCCGCTCCATGGTGAAGGCGCGCACCCCGGTGCGTCCGCCCTTGAGCCGCATGGTGATGCTCTGCTCGCGCGGCGGCGCCTCCGGCGGGCCGGCGTCCTCGAACTTCTTCAGCCGGGTCTGGGCGGCGGCGTAGCGGGAGGCCATCTCGTGGCTGACGGCGGCGGCCTGGCGCAGGGTGACGACCAGCTTCTTGAGCTTGGCGTGCTCCTCGTCCCAGCGGCGGCGCATCTCCTCGAAGCGCTCGAAGCGGGCCTTGCGGGCCTCGTGGAAGGTGTCGAAGCCGCCGCCGTGCACCCAGACGCTGCTGCCCGACGCGCCGGACTCGACGGAAATGATCTTGTCCGCGGTCTTCGAGAGCAGCTCGCGGTCGTGCGAGATGAACAGGACGGTCTTCGAGGTGGCCTTGATCGCCTCCTCCAGCCAGCGCTTGGCCGGGACGTCCAGGTAGTTGTCGGGCTCGTCGAGCAGCAGCACCTCTTCGGGGCCGCGCAGCAGCGCCTCCAGCACGAGCCGCTTCTGCTCGCCGCCGGAGAGGGTGTTCAGGCCGCGCCACTGGGCCTTGTCGAAGGGCATCCCGAGGGCCGCCATGGTGCAGACGTCCCAGTCGGTCTCGTAGTCGTAGCCGCCGACGTCGGCCCAGTCGGAGAGCGCCTGGGCGTAAGCCATCTGGGTCTTCTCGTCGTCCTGCGCGATCATCGCCAGCTCGGCGGCGTCCACCGCACGGGCCGCGGTGGCGATCCGGGCGGGGGCGACCGAGACCAGCAGGTCGCGCACCGAGGCGTCGGCCGGCAGCGCGCCGGGGGTGGACTGCTGGTCCTCGCGGCCGGTGGTGCCGACGAACTGGCGCATCACGCCGAGCCCGCCGCTGATCGTCACCGAGCCGCCGTGCGGCTGGAGGTCCCCCGCGATCATCCGCAGCAGGGTGGTCTTGCCGGCTCCGTTGGCGCCGACCAGGGCGACCGCGGCGCCCTCGCCGACCCGGAAGGACGCGTCGTCGAACAACACGCGCCCGTCCGGCAGGTAGTACTCCAGGTGCGAAATCTCGACGTGTCCCATGGGAGCGATTCTCCCAAGTGGACGCGCCGGACCAAAACGGATTACCTCACAGGACGCCCTGTCCGGGCAGAGTGCGCATCCGCCGGGCCGCGCGGTTACGCTCGGCCAGCTGGTCGTCCGGCGGGTACCCGACCTCCTCCAGGGTGAGCCCGTACGGCCGGATCACGTTGACGGCGGAGTTGCGCACCCCGCCGGCCAGCACCTCGCCGGGGAACTCCACCGGCCGGTGCCCGTCGCCGACCAGCAGCATCGCGCCGACCAGCGCCCGGACCATGTTGTGGCAGAAGGCGTCGGCCCGGACGGTGGCGACCGCGAGGGAGCCCTCCTGGGCGGCGTAGGAGTCCACCGGGACGCGGTCCCAGCGCAGCTCCAGCAGGGTGCGGATGGTGGTGGCGCCCTCGCGCTTCTTGCAGTACGCGGCGAAGTCGTGCTCGCCCAGCAGCAGCTCGGCGGCCGCGTTCATCCGGTCCAGGTCCAGCGGGCGGTCGTGCCAGAGCACGTGGCCGCGCAGCAGCGGGTCCACCCCGCCCGGGTGGTCGGCGACCCGGTAGGCGTAGCGGCGCCAGATCGCCGAGAAGCGGGCGTCGAAGCCGGCCGGCGCCTCGCCGACCCGGTAGATCCGGACGTCCCCGGGCAGCCGGCCCGCGAGCCGGCGCAGCAGCTTCTCCCGGTGCGCCGCCCACAGCTCGGCCGGCAGGTCGACGTGGGCGACCTGGCCGCGGGCGTGCACCCCGGCGTCGGTGCGGCCGGCCACGGTCAGCGGGAACAGCTCCGAGCTGCGGGTGACGATCTGGAGCGCGGTCTCGATCTCCTCCTGGACCGTCCGGCGGCCGCCCTTCTGGCGGGCCCAGCCGGAGAACTCGGCGCCCTGGTAGGCCAGGTCGAGGCGGACCCGGACGTACCCGTCCGCCGGGCCGTCCTTCACCGGCGGCCGCTCGGCGCAATCGTTGACCACTGCTCTCCACTCCCTGGACATGAGGAACGGGCCCGCTCCCCCACGGATGGGAGGGCGGGCCCGCAACACACCTACCGGTGTCAGGCCTGCTCGGCGGCCTCGGTCTCGGTGGCCTCGACCTTGGCGTCGGCCTCCTTGACGGCACGCTTGGTGGCGGCCTCGGCCTCGCCGACGGCGGTCTGCGCGACGGTCAGCGCCTCGACCAGCTCGATCACGGCCATCGGGGCGTTGTCGCCACGACGGGGACCGATCTTGGTGATGCGGGTGTAGCCACCCGGGCGGTTCTCGTAGCGCGGCGCGATCTCGGTGAAGAGGGTGTGCAGCACCGAGATGTCGGTGATGGTCTTGCGCACCAGGCGACGGTTGTGGATGTCGCCCTTCTTCGCCTTGGTGATCAGCTTCTCCGCCAGCGGGCGCAGGCGGCGGGCCTTGGCCTCGGTGGTGGTGATGCGGCCGTACTGGAACAGCTCACGGGCCAGACCGGCGAGCAGCAGCGGCTCGTGGTGCGGGCCACCGCCCAGGCGGGCACCCTTGGTGGGACGCGGCATGGAATTACTCCTCGAATCTCCGACTGCGGCCGTACCAGGTACCGCAGCGGGCGTACGGGCACTGTGCCCGTACGGCTTTCACGACGACGGGGGCGGCTCCGTGGAACCGCCCCCGCGGCCAAATCTCTTAGTACTGCTCGGTCTCGGCGAAGTGCGAGTCGTCGAGGTCGTCGGCACCGAAGGCGTCGGCGGCAGCGGTCGGGTCGAACCCGGGCGGGCTGTCCTTGAGGGCCAGGCCCATGCCGGCCAGCTTCGCCTTGACCTCGTCGATCGACTTCGCACCGAAGTTGCGGATGTCGAGCAGGTCGGCCTCGGAGCGGGCGACGAGCTCACCCACGGTGTGGATGCCCTCGCGCTTGAGGCAGTTGTACGACCGAACGGTGAGCTCCAGCTCCTCGATCGGCAGCGCCAGGTCGGCGGCCAGGGCGGCGTCCGTCGGGGACGGGCCCATGTCGATGCCCTCGGCGTCGATGTTCAGCTCGCGGGCGAGGCCGAACAGCTCCACCAGGGTCTTGCCGGCCGAGGCCATGGCGTCGCGCGGACGCATGGCGGGCTTGGTCTCGACGTCGACGATCAGCTTGTCGAAGTCGGTCCGCTGCTCGACACGGGTGGCCTCGACCTTGTAGGTGACCTTCAGCACGGGGCTGTAGATCGAGTCGACCGGGATGCGGCCGATCTCCTGGCCGGAGGCCTTGTTCTGGACGGCGGAGACGTAGCCGCGACCGCGCTCGACGGTCAGCTCCATCTCCAGCTTGCCCTTGCCGTTCAGCGTGGCGAGGACCAGCTCGGGGTTGTGCACCTCGACACCCGCCGGCGGGGCGATGTCGGCGGCGGTGACGACACCCGGGCCCTGCTTGCGCAGGTACATCACGACCGGCTCGTCGTGCTCCGAGGAGACGACCAGCTGCTTGATGTTGAGGATGAGGTCGGTCACGTCCTCCTTGACGCCCGGCACGGTGGTGAACTCGTGCAGGACGCCGTCGACGCGGATGCTGGTGACAGCGGCACCCGGGATCGACGACAGGAGCGTGCGGCGCAGGGAGTTGCCGAGGGTGTAGCCGAAGCCCGGCTCCAGCGGCTCGATCACGAACCGCGAGCGGAACTCGTCGACGACCTCTTCGGTCAGCGAGGGACGCTGAGCGATAAGCATGGGGGGATTCCTCCAGTTGTCTTCGGCACCCACTATTTGATGCCGACAGGACCAAGCGTACGGGCTCCCGTGAGCAGCGACTAATCACTACGTGGGAGCCCGTACGAGGTTTAAAACATGACCCGCGTGCCCGAAGGCGCTGCGTCAGACGCGGCGGCGCTTCGGCGGACGGCAGCCGTTGTGCGGGGTGGGGGTGACGTCCTGGATCGAGCCGACCTCCAGGCCGGTGGCCTGGAGCGAACGGATCGCGGTCTCGCGGCCGGAGCCCGGACCCTTCACGAAGACGTCAACCTTGCGCATGCCGTGCTCCTGCGCGCGACGGGCAGCGGCCTCGGCGGCCATCTGCGCGGCGAACGGGGTGGACTTGCGCGAGCCCTTGAAGCCGACGTGGCCGGCGGAGGCCCAGGAGATCACGTTGCCCGCGGGGTCGGTGATCGAAACGATGGTGTTGTTGAACGTGCTCTTGATGTGCGCGTGGCCGTGAGCGACGTTCTTCTTTTCCTTGCGGCGGATCTTCTTCGCGCCGGCAGCCTGACGACCCTTGGGGGGCATAAGTCTGTTCTCCTACTGAGGTGGTCGGTCCGCTGACCCGCGGGCCGGAGGGATGTCCGGTTACGGGACGGACTACTTCTTGCCCGGCTTCTTCTTGCCGGCGATCGCGCGACGCGGGCCCTTGCGGGTACGCGCGTTGGTGTGGGTGCGCTGGCCGCGGACCGGCAGGCCACGGCGGTGACGCAGACCCTCGTAGCAGCCGATCTCGACCTTGCGGCGGATGTCGGCGGCCACCTCACGGCGGAGGTCACCCTCGACCGTGTAGTTGGCGTCGATGTACTGGCTCAGCTTGACGAGGTCGTCCTCGGAGATGTCGCGAACGCGGACATCCGGGTTGACACCGGTCTCGGCCAGGGTCTGCTGGGCGCGGGTACGGCCGATGCCGTACACGTAGGTGAGGGCGATCTCGATCCGCTTCTCACGGGGGAGATCAACGCCGGCGAGGCGTGCCATTCAAGGCTCCTGTGGTTCTTCAGAGGTCTTGCGTGCTACCTACTCCTTCGCCTCTCGACGATGGAGCCCCGGCCTCTGACCGGGGGTGGCAGTCCGTCCGTGGAGGGACGGATCGGGTAGCCCGCTTATGACGTTTTCGCGTCGCGCGAAGTACTACGAGAAATGCTGGAGAGCGTCAGCCCTGGCGCTGCTTGTGGCGCAGGTTGTCGCAGATCACCATGACCCGACCGTGGCGGCGGATCACCTTGCACTTGTCGCAGATCTTCTTGACGCTCGGCTTGACCTTCATGTTTCAGGTTCTCCGGGTCTAGATCTGACGTTCTTACTTGTAGCGGTAGACGATCCGCCCGCGCGTGAGGTCGTAGGGGCTGAGCTCCACGACGACCCGGTCGTCCGGCAGGATGCGGATGTAGTGCATGCGCATCTTGCCACTGATGTGCGCGAGGACCTTGTGACCGTTCTGCAGCTCGACCTTGAACATCGCGTTCGGAAGAGACTCGATCACGGTGCCCTCGATCTCAATGGCGCCTTGCTTCTTAGCCATGAACTGCGAGATCCACCTTCCGGGACCGGCTACCGTATGCGGAACGCTCGTGCGAACCTGGGTTCACCCCTCCCCCGGAGGGAAGAGGGCGCGCTGAAGCACGCTACGAGTGAGCCGACGGTCCATCCTACGCCAGCGCGTCCGGTGGACCAAAACGGGGGCCCCGGAAAGCGGTCGCCGTCACACCCGCCGTCAGGCCTTGGTGGCGACCGCCAGCGGCTCGACGTGGGCGGTGCAGGCCGAGCAGCGGCGGGCGGCCTCGGGGATCTCGGTCAGGCACTCGGGGCAGGGGCGCTTCGGCGTCTTCGGCTTCTTCGGCATGTAGCGCGCGGTCGCCTTGGTGATCGGCAGCACCACGCAGAAGTACAGCACCGCGGCGGTCATGAAGAACGCGATCAGCACGTTGAGGAACTGCCCGTACGGGAAGGTCACTCCGGCGATGTGCGCCTTGTAGGAGCTGAAGTCGCCGGCCGCGCCGACCACCACGCCCACCAGCGGGGTGAGGAAGGCGGACACGAAGCCGGTCACCACCGCGGTGAACGCGGCACCGATGACCACACCGACCGCCATGTCGACGACGTTGCCGCGCATCATGAAGTCGCGGAATCCCTTGAGCACGTGCTGTCTCCTGCTCGCTCGTGAGCCACTGATGGCCACTGCTGGCCACTACCAGCGCATAAAAATAGGACAAAAGCCCTGGAGGTCCAAACCTCCAGGGCCCTGATCCCTTGTCAGCAGCGGCAGTTGGGCGCCGCCGTGACTACGCGAGGGGGTCCGGAGCTGCGGTGATGCCCAGCTTGGCCAGTTCCGCCTTGCCGCCGTCGAAGGCGGTCAGCACCAGCGGGCCCTGCTCGGTGACGGCCACCGAGTGCTCCCAGTGCGAGGCCCAGGTGCCGTCGTTGGTGACGACCGTCCACTCGTCGTCCAGCACGGTGGTGTGCGGGGTGCCGAGCGAGACCATCGGCTCGATCGCCAGCACGGTGCCGGGGACGAGCTTCGGGCCCTTGCCGCGGCCGCGCTCGACGTAGTTCAGCACGTGCGGCTCCATGTGCATCGCGGTGCCGATGCCGTGGCCGCCGTAGCCCTCGGTGATGCCCCACTTGCCCTTCGGCGGGAGCGGCTGGCGGCGGATGAAGCCCTCGATCGCCTTGGAGACGTCCACCAGGCGGTTGTTCTTCTTCATCTGGGCGATGCCGGCCCACATCGAGCCCTCGGTGACCCGGCTCAGCATCTCGACCTCCGGGCGGACCTCGCCGACCGCCACGGTGATGGCCGAGTCGCCGTGCCAGCCGTCCAGGATGGCGCCGCAGTCGATCGAGATGACGTCACCCTCCTGGAGCACCCGCTCGCCGGGGATGCCGTGCACGACCTCGTTGTTCACCGAGGCGCAGATCACGCCCGGGAACCAGAGCCCGCCGTGGTGGGCCCGGAAGTTCGAGGTGGCACCGTGGCCGGTGATGACCTTGTCCGCGATGTCGTTGAGCTCCTGGGTGGTCACCCCCGGAACGACGGCCTCGCGGCAGGCCTTCAGGGCCTCGGCGACGACCAGCCCGGCCGCTCGCATCTTCGCGATCTGCTCGGGGGTCTTGATCTCCACCATCTGGTCACGCCTTCCAAGTCCGGATTACCACTGCTACCACCGTACGACGCCGAAACGGCCGGGCCGCCCGCCTGGGGCGGGCGACCCGGCCGTACCGTCGTACGTTCGCCGAGAGACTCAGCTGTTCTGCTTCAGCGCCTCGATCGCGCGGGCGGTGACCTCGTCCACCTTGCCGAGCGCCGGGATGGTCACCAGCAGGCCCTGCTCCTGGTAGTAACCGATGATCGGCTCGGTCTTGGAGTGGTACTCCTCCAGGCGGACCCGCACGGCCTCCTCGGTGTCGTCCGAGCGCTGGTACAGCTCGCCGCCGCACTCGTCGCAGACACCCTCGGCCTTCGGCGGGTTGTAGGCGACGTGGAAGACGTGGCTGCCGTCCTTGCGGCACAGGCGCCGGCCCGCGATCCGCTTGACGACCTCGTCCTCGGGGACCTCCAGGTCCAGCACACCGTCCAGCTTGATGCCCTGCTCGGTGAGGAACGCGTCCAGGGCCTCGGCCTGGCCGAGGTTGCGCGGGAAGCCGTCGAGCAGGAAGCCGCCGACGGCGTCCTCCTGGAGCATCCGGTCCTTGGCCATCCCGATGGTCACCTCGTCCGGGACCAGGCGACCGTTGTCGATGTACGACTTCGCCTCAAGCCCCAGCGGGGTGCCCTGGCTGATGTTCGCACGGAACAGGTCACCGGTGGAGATGTGGGGGATGGACAGGGTCTTGGCCAGGACGTGCGCCTGAGTACCCTTCCCGGCCCCGGGAGGACCAACGAGGACGATACGCATCAGCGGAGGAACCCTTCGTAATTGCGCTGCTGGAGCTGGCTCTCGATCTGCTTCACAGTTTCGAGTCCGACGCCGACGACGATGAGCACGCTGGTGCCGCCGAACGGGAAGTTGGTCTGCTGTCCGAAGGCGACCAGGGCGATCATCGGGATCAACGCGATCAGGCCCAGGTAGAGCGAACCCGGCCACGTGATTCGGGTCAGCACGTAGTTCAGGTACTCGGCCGTCGGGCGGCCGGCCCGGATACCCGGGATGAACCCACCATACTTCTTCATGTTGTCGGCGACTTCTTCGGGGTTGAAGGAGATGGCGACGTAGAAGAAGGCGAAGAAGACGATCAGCAGGAAGTAGGTGGCCATGTAGATCGGGTGGTCACCCTTGACGAAGTTCGTCCGGATCCACGTGGCCCAGCCCGCCTGGCTGTTGGTCAGCTGGACCACGAGCGCGGGGATGTACAGCAGCGACGAGGCGAAGATGACCGGGATGACACCGGCCTGGTTCACCTTGAGCGGGATGTACGTCGAGGTCCCGCCGAACGCCCGGCGGCCGATCATCCGCTTCGCGTACTGGACGGGAATCCGGCGCTGGGCCTGCTCGACGAAGATGACCAGCATCACGACGATGACGCCGACCGCGACCACGGAGAGGAACTCGACCCAGCCGCCGCCGATGGTGCCGGACTGCTTGATCGCCCACATCGAGGACGGGAACTGGGCCGCGATCGAGGTGAAGATCAGCAGCGACATGCCGTTGCCGATGCCGCGGTCGGTGATGAGCTCGCCCAGCCACATGATGACCGTGGTACCGGCGGTCATGGTGAGCACCATGACGGCGATCCGGAACACGCCGGTGTCCGGGACGATCTGGTTGGCCAGCGGGCAGCCGGAGAACAGCGCGCCGCTGGAGGCCGTCGCCACGATGCCGGTGCCCTGGAGCACCGCGAGCGCGATGGTCAGGTAACGGGTGTACTGGGTGATCTTCGCCTGGCCCGCCTGCCCCTCCTTCTTCAGCATCTCCAGTCGCGGGATCACGACGGTGAGGAGCTGGAGGATGATGCTCGCCGTGATGTACGGCATGATGCCGAGGGCGAAGATCGTCAGCTGGAGGAGCGCGCCACCGCTGAACAGGTTGACGAGTCCGAAGAGGCCGCTGTTCTTGGTCTCCTTCACGCACTCGTTCACGGCGGTGAAGCTCACGCCCGGGATCGGGATGTGCGAGCCCAGCCGGAACAGCACCATGATGCCCAGCGTGAACAGCAGCTTCTTGCGCAGGTCGGGCGTCTGGAACGCCCGCGCGAACGCACTGAGCACGGTGCCTCCTGCGCCTCCCGCGCGTCGTCGGCGGGAGGGTCGGTCCTGAATGGGGAGTTTGCCTTTCGGGCTCCCGTACAGACGGCACAGGCGAGCCTACGCGCAGCCTACAAGGGAACTCCACGGACTCTAACAGTGCACGGCCACTCGAAAGAAGCGCATGCCGCCGCTCCCCCACTCACGGGGTACGGGATGCCCGGTTTTGCCACACAAAGGAATGAGGGCCGTTCCGGCCGGAAATCCGGCCGGAACGGCGCGAGCTCCGCACCTCCCGGAGGAGGTGCGGAGCTCGTGGGCGGCTTTCAGCGGGCTCAGATGAGCTCGTTGACCGTACCGCCGGCGGCCTTGATCTTCTCGGCGGCGGAGCCGGAGACGGCGTCCACCGACACCTGCAGCGCAACCGAGACCTCGCCGGTGCCGAGCACCTTGACGAGGGAGTTCTTGCGAACCGCGCCCTTGGCGACCAGGTCCTCGACCGTGACCTCGCCACCCTGCGGGTAGAGCTCGGCCAGCTTGTCCAGGTTCACGACCTGGAACGTGATCTTGAACGGGTTCTTGAAGCCCTTCAGCTTCGGCAGACGCATGTGGAGCGGCATCTGGCCACCCTCGAAGCGCTGCGGAACCTGGTAGCGGGCCTTGGTGCCCTTGGTACCACGACCAGCGGTCTTACCCTTGGAGCCCTCACCACGACCCACGCGGATCTTGTCGGTCTTGGCACCCGGGGCGGGCCGCAGGTTGTGGATCTTGATCGGGTTCTCGCCCATGATCAGTCCACCTCCTCAACCGTCACCAGGTGACGGACCGTGTGGGCCATCCCGCGGATCTCGGGACGGTCCTCCTTGACCACCACGTCGTGCATGCGCTTGAGACCAAGCGTACGCAGGGTGTCACGGTGGTTCTGCTTGCTGCCGATGTACGACTTGGTCTGCGTGATCTTCAGGCGAGCCATCAGGCGCTCACCCCTGCAGCACGCGCCCGCAGCAGAGCGGCGGGGGCCACGTCCTCCAGCGGCAGGCCACGACGGGCGGCGATCTCCTCGGGGCGCACGAGGCCCTTCAGAGCGGCCACGGTGGCGTGCACGATGTTGATCGCGTTGTCCGAGCCGAGCGACTTCGACAGGATGTCGTGGATGCCGGCGCACTCCAGGACGGCGCGCACCGGACCACCGGCGATAACACCGGTACCGGGGGCGGCGGGCTTCAGGAGCACGACGCCGGCGGCCTTCTCACCCTGGATCGGGTGCGGGATGGTGCCCTGGATACGGGGGACCTTGAAGAAGTTCTTCTTGGCCTCCTCAACACCCTTGGCGATGGCGGCCGGAACCTCCTTCGCCTTCCCGTAACCGACACCCACGGTGCCGTCACCGTCGCCCACCACGACCAGCGCGGTGAAGCTGAAACGACGACCACCCTTGACAACCTTGGCGACACGGTTGATCGCGACAACGCGCTCGACGTAAGCGGTCTTCTCGACGGCGGGGGCGTTGCCCCGGTCGTCACGCTTACGGTCGCGCCGCTCGCCACCGCCGGTGCCACCGCCGGCGCCGCTACCGCGGCGCTGGGGTCCAGCCATTGGAATTACCTCTCTCGATTACGTCCGTCGACTGAGTCGACGAGCGGCTTAGAAGTCGAGCCCGGCCTCGCGGGCCGCGTCCGCCAGGGCGGCGATGCGGCCGGCGTACCGGTTGCCCGCGCGGTCGAAGACGACCGACTCGATGCCGGCGGCCTTGGCGCGCTCGGCGACCAGGCTCCCGACCTTCTTGGCCAGCTCGGTCTTGTCGCCCTCGGCGCCCTTGATGGACACGTCGAGGGTGGACGCCGACGCCAGGGTGTGACCCTTGGCGTCGTCGATGACCTGGGCGACCATGTGACGGTTCGAGCGCGTCACGACGAGGCGCGGACGCACCTCGGTGCCGACGACGCGCTTGCGAACGCGGATCGCGCGGCGCTTGCGAGCGGCGCTCTTGTAGGCGTTGCCCTTGCCGATCTTGACAGAGACACTCATCGCTTACTTACCACTCTTTCCGACCTTGCGGCGGATGACCTCGCCCGCGTACTTGACACCCTTGGCCTTGTACGGGTCGGGCTTGCGCAGCTTGCGGATCTTCGCGGCGACCTCGCCGACCTTCTGCTTGTCGATGCCGTCCACGTGGAACTTGGTGGCCGACTCGACGACGAAGGAGATGCCCTCGGGGGCCTCGACCAGGATCGGGTGGCTGTAGCCCAGCTGGAACTCCATGTCGGAGCCCTTCGCCAGAACTCGGTAGCCGACACCGCTGATCTCCAGCGACTTGCGGTAGCCCGCGGTCACGCCGGTGATCATGTTCGCCACCAGCGTGCGGGAAAGGCCGTGCAGGGCCTTCGACATACGCTCGTCGTTGGGGCGGGTGACGAGCAGCGTGCCGTCCTCGCCCTTACCGATCTCGATCGGCGCGGCGACGACGTGGGTGAGGGTGCCCTTCGGGCCCTTCACCGAGACCGCCTGGCCATCGATGGTGACGTCCACGCCAGCGGGGACCTGGATGGGCAGCCGTCCAATGCGCGACATTGCTGTACCTCCGTTTCCCGAATTACCAGACGTAGGCGAGAACTTCTCCGCCTACGCCCTTCTTGGCGGCCTGCTTGTCGGTCAGGAGGCCGGAGGACGTGGAGATGATCGCCACGCCCAGGCCGCCGAGCACCTTCGGCAGGTTGGTGGACTTTGCGTAAACGCGCAGACCCGGCTTGCTGATGCGCTTGATGCCGGCGATGGAGCGCTCACGGTTGGGGCCGAACTTGAGCTCGATGGTCAGCTTCTTGCCGACCTCGCCCTCAGCGGGCTCCTCAACCTTGTAGGAGGAGATGTACCCCTCCTGCTGCAGGATCTCGGCGACGTGCGCCTTGATCTTGCTGGCCGGCATCGCCACGGAGTCGTGGTACGCCGAGTTCGCGTTACGCAGACGCGTGAGCATGTCTGCGATGGGGTCGGTCATGGTCATGATGGCCTCAGGCCTCTCTCGCCATGGTTTCTCCGCACCAGGTCCCCCTGCCGCACTCTTCCGAGTTCGCCAGGGGCACAAGCGCAGGGGACCTATGACGTAGTAAGACTGGGTGCGAGCCCTCCCACAAGAGGGCCACGGACATCCATGGGGAAGCCGCGGCAGGGGGCCCGACCCCACTACCTTACGCGAACACGTACGGCAGGCCCAAAACGGGCCGCTGTGGGATCGGGCACCTCTGCTTCGCTAGCGGTGCCTAGAGCTCGTGGACTACCAGGAGCTCTTGGTCACGCCCGGCAGCTCGCCGCGGTGCGCCATCTCACGAAGGCAGACACGGCAGAGGCCGAACTTGCGGTACACCGAGTGCGGACGGCCGCAGCGCTGGCACCGGGTGTAGGCCCGGACGCCGAACTTCGGCTTGCGCTCGGACTTCGCGATGAGGGACTTCTTCGCCATTGGCTCACGCCTCCTTGAACGGGAAGCCCAGAGCACGCAGGAGCGCCCGGCCCTCGTCGTCGGTCTGAGCGGTGGTCACGACGGTGATGTCCATACCGCGCTGACGGTCGACCTTGTCCTGGTCGATCTCGTGGAACATGACCTGCTCGGTCAGACCGAAGGTGTAGTTGCCACGGCCGTCGAACTGCTTCGGGGAGAGACCACGGAAGTCACGGATGCGCGGCAGGGCCAGCGACACCAGACGGTCCAGGAACTCCCACATGCGGTCACCGCGGAGGGTGACGTGGGTGCCGATCGGCTGGCCCTCGCGCAGCTTGAACTGCGCGATGGACTTGCGGGCCTTGGTCACGGCCGGCTTCTGACCGGTGATCGCGGTCAGGTCGCGGATCGCGCCCTCGATCAGCTTGCTGTCACGGGCGGCCTCGCCGACACCCATGTTGACGACGACCTTGACCAGGCCGGGCGTCAGCATGACGTTCTCGTACGAGAACTGCTCCTGCAGCTGACCCTTGATCTCGGAGTTGTAACGCTCCTTGAGACGGGGGGTCACCTTCTCAACAGTCGTCTCAGACATCAGATGTCCTCACCGGTTCGCTTGGCAACGCGGATCTTGTTGCCCTCGTCATCGAAGCGGTAGCCAACGCGGGTGACGACCTTCTTGCCGTCCTTCTCCACGACCAGCTGGACGTTGGAGACGTGCACCGGGGCCTCGACGGTGACGATGCCACCCTGAGTGCCCGGGCCCGGCTTGGTGTGCTTCTTGACCCGGTTCACACCCTCGACCAGGACCTTGTTCTCGGCGGGCATGGCCTGGATGACCTTGCCCTGCTTGCCGCGGTCCTTGCCGGTGATGACCTGAACCAGGTCACCCTTCTTGATCTTCATGCTGTTCGCCATGAGTTAGAGCACCTCCGGCGCAAGCGAGATGATCTTCATGAACTTCTTGTCACGCAGCTCGCGGCCCACCGGGCCGAAGATGCGGGTGCCACGGGGGTCACCATCGGTGTTCTTCAGAACGACCGCGGCGTTCTCGTCGAAGCGGATGTACGAGCCATCCGGACGACGACGCGACTTCACGGTACGGACGACGACGCACTTGACGACGTCACCCTTCTTCACCGAACCGCCGGGGATCGCGTCCTTGACGGTCGCGACGATGACGTCCCCGATACCGGCGTAGCGGCGACCGGAGCCACCGAGAACGCGGATGCAAAGGATTTCCTTCGCGCCCGTGTTGTCGGCGACACGCAGTCGCGACTCCTGCTGGATCACAGCTTTCTCCTGATCGTCAACGAGAGCTGACGGGCCGGCCGCTGCTCACACCAGCGCCCGCGAGGAGCCTGGTGCACATACGGCCGTACCGCATCAACTTCGTTACTTGGCCTTCTCGAGGATCTCGACGACGCGCCAGCGCTTCGTCGCGGACAGCGGGCGGGTCTCCGCGAGGAGGACCCGGTCGCCGATGCCGCAGGCGTTCGCCTCGTCGTGCGCCTTCAGCTTGTTCGTACGGCGGATGACCTTGCCGTACAGAGCGTGCTTGACGCGGTCCTCGACGGCGACGACGACGGTCTTGTCCATCTTGTCGCTGACGACGAGACCCTCACGGGTCTTGCGGAAACCGCGCGTCTCGTTGGTGTTCTCAGTCATCAGGCGTTCTCCACCGTCTCGATGCCCAGCTCGCGCTCGCGCATCAGGGTGTAGATCCGCGCGATGTCCTTGCGGACGAGCTTCAGCCGTCCGTGGTTCTCGAGCTGCCCGGTCGCCGCCTGGAAGCGGAGGTTGAACAGCTCCTCCTTGGCCTCACGGAGCTTGGCAACGAGACCCTCGTTGTCCAGCTCGCGGAGGTCAGCAGCCTTGGTGCCGGCCGACATCAGCTCTCACCTGCCTCGCGCCGGATGATCCGGCACTTCATCGGGAGCTTGTGAGCTGCGCGGGTCAGCGCCTCACGAGCCACCTTCTCGTTGGGGTACGACAGCTCGAACATGACCCGACCCGGGTGCACGTTCGCGATCCACCACTCGGGCGAACCCTTACCGGAACCCATGCGGGTCTCGGCCGGCTTCTTGGTGAGCGGACGGTCCGGGTAGATGTTGATCCAGACCTTGCCGCCACGCTTGATGTGACGGGTGACGGCGATACGAGCGGACTCGATCTGCCGGTTCGTCACGTAGGCCGGGGTGACGGCCTGGATGCCGTACTCGCCGAAGGCGAGCTCGGTGCCACCCTTGGCAGCGCCACGGCGCTTCGGGTGGTGCTGCTTGCGGTGCTTGACCCGACGGGGGATCAGCATGGGAGTCAGGCCTCCGTTCCGGTGTTCTCGGCAGCCGGAGCCTCGGCGGCCGGGGCCGCGGGGGCCTCGGCAGCGGCGGGACGACGGCCACGGCCACCGCGCTCGCCACCACGGCGGTCGCCACCGCGGGCGGGACGACCACCCTCGGGACGGGCCGGGCGGTTGCCCGAGCGGGCAGCGGCGTTCTCAGCGCGGACCTCGGCGATGTTCTTGACGTCGCCCTTGTAGATCCAGACCTTCACGCCGATGCGGCCGAAGGTGGTCTTGGCCTCGAAGAAGCCGTAGTCGACGTTCGCGCGCAGGGTGTGCAGCGGCACGCGACCCTCGCGGTAGAACTCCGAACGGCTCATCTCGGCGCCGCCGAGACGACCGGAGCACTGGACCTTGATGCCCTTGGCGCCGGACTTCATGGTGCCCTGCATCGACTTGCGCATGGCACGACGGAAGGAGACGCGGGAGGACAGCTGCTCCGCGACGCCCTGAGCCACGAGCTGGGCGTCCAGCTCGGGGTTCTTGACCTCGAGGATGTTCAGCTGGACCTGCTTGCCGGTCAGCTTCTCGAGGTCGCCGCGGATGCGGTCGGCCTCGGTGCCACGGCGACCGATGACGATGCCGGGGCGAGCGGTGTGGATGTCCACACGGACGCGGTCGCGGGTGCGCTCGATCTCGACCTTGGAGATGCCGGCGCGCTCCATGCCCTTCGTCATCATGCGACGAATGGCAACGTCTTCCTTGACGTAGTCCTTGTACAGCTTGTCGGCGTACCAGCGGGACTTGAAGTCCGTGCTGATGCCGAGGCGGAACCCGTGCGGGTTAACCTTCTGGCCCATTACCGGGTCCCTTCCTTGCTGCTGACGACCACGGTGATGTGGCTGGTCCGCTTGCGGATCCGGTAGGCGCGGCCCTGGGCACGCGGACGGAACCGCTTCAGGGTCGGGCCCTCGTCAACGTACGCCTCGGAGATGTAGAGGTCGTCCACGTTGGAGTGGTTGTAGTTGTGCGCGGCGTTGGCGATGGCGCTGTCGAGCACCTTGCCAACCGGCACGGTGGCGGCCTGCGGAGCGAAACGCAGGACGGCCTGGGCCTCCGTGGCATTCAAGCCACGGATGAGGTCCACCACGCGGCGGGCCTTCATGGGCGTGACGCGGATGTACCGCGCCTGGGCCCTGGCTTCCATGGTTGTCCCCTTGCTGGTGTAAGTCATTGAGTCGGTAATCTCGCTGGCGACTAGCGACGCTTCGACTTGCGGTCGTCCTTGACGTGACCGCGGAACGTGCGCGTCGGCGCGAACTCGCCGAGCTTGTGGCCGACCATCGACTCGGTGACGAACACCGGGACGTGCTTACGGCCATCGTGCACCGCGATCGTGTGGCCGAGCATGGCCGGGAAGATCACGGAGCGACGGGACCAGGTCTTGATGACGTTCTGGGTACCCGCCTCGTTCTGAGCGTCCACCTTCTTGAGAAGGTGGCCGTCGATGAAGGGGCCCTTCTTGAGACTGCGCGGCATCTGACCTGCTCCTAGCGCTTCTTGTTGGTCTTGCGGCGGCGCACGATGAGAGCGTCCGACGCCTTCTTCGGGCGACGGGTGCGACCCTCCTTCTGGCCCCACGGCGAGACCGGGTGGCGGCCACCAGAGGTCTTACCCTCACCACCACCGTGCGGGTGGTCGATCGGGTTCATGGCGACACCACGCACGGTCGGGCGGACGCCCTTCCAGCGCATACGGCCGGCCTTGCCCCAGTTGATGTTCGACTGCTCGGCGTTGCCGACCTCGCCGACGGTCGCGCGGCAGCGCGCGTCCACCAGGCGGATCTCGCCGGAGGGCATGCGCAGGTGCGCCATCTTGCCCTCACGCGCCAGCAGCTGGATGCCGGAACCGGCGGAGCGGGCCAGCTTGGCACCGCCACCGGGACGCAGCTCCACCGCGTGGATGGTGGTACCGACCGGGATGTTGCGCAGCGGCAGGTTGTTGCCCGGCTTGATGTCGGCGCCAGCGCCGTTCTCGATCCGGTCACCCTGCGTGATGCCGCGCGGCGCGATGATGTAGCGCTTCTCGCCGTCCGCGTAGTGCAGGAGCGCGATGCGCGCGGTGCGGTTCGGGTCGTACTCGATGTGCGCGACCTTCGCCGGCACGCCGTCCTTGTCGTGACGACGGAAGTCGATCACGCGGTAGGCGCGCTTGTGCCCGCCACCCTGGTGGCGAACGGTGATCCGACCGGCGTTGTTACGGCCGCCCTTGCTGTGCAGCGGGCGAACCAGCGACTTCTCCGGAGTGGACCGCGTGATCTCTACGAAGTCGGCCACGCTGGAGCCACGACGGCCCGGCGTAGTCGGCTTGTACTTGCGGATGCCCATTTGGCTCTCTCGTCCTCGTCCTTATCGACGATCACGATCTCCGTTAGGAGACCGGACCACCGAAGATGTCGATGCGGTTGCCCTCGGCCAGCGTCACGATGGCGCGCTTGGTGTCCTTGCGCTTGCCAAAGCCCGTCTTGGAGCGCTTGCGCTTGCCCTGACGGTTGATCGTGTTGACAGCCTCGACCTTGACCGAGAAGACCGCCTCGACGGCCTGCTTGATCTGGGTCTTGTTGGCGCCCGGCGACACGATGAACGTGTACTTGTTCTCGTCGAGAAGGCTGTAGCTCTTCTCGGAGATGACCGGCTTCACCAGGACGTCACGGGGGTCCGTGAACGTCTTGCTCGTAACGTCGCTCATCAGGCGGCGCTCCCTTCGAGCTCGCCCTCAGCGGCAACGGCCTTGGCGGACGCGGCCGGACCGGCCACGAAACGCTCGAAGGCGGCCTGGGTGAAGACCACATCGTCGGAGACGAGCACGTCGTAGGTGTTCAGCTGACCGGCGTCCAGGATGTGCACGTGCGGCAGGTTGCGAGCGGACTTCAGGCCCAGCTCGTCCTCGCGCTCGACGACCAGGAGGACGTTCTTGCGCTCGGTGATCTTGCCGAACAGGCTCTTGGCGGCCTTGGTCGACGGCGCCTCGGTCGCGGTCACGCCGGTGACGACGTGAATGCGGTTGTGGCGGGCCCGGTCGGTGAGCGCACCGCGCAGGGCGGCGGCGATCATCTTCTTCGGGGTCCGCTGCGAGTAGTCACGCGGCACGGGACCGTGCACGACGCCACCGCCGGCGAACTGCGGCGCACGGGTCGAGCCCTGACGGGCGCGGCCGGTGCCCTTCTGGCGGTACGGCTTCTTGCCGCCACCGCGGACCTCGCCACGAGACTTGGTCTTGTGGGTGCCCTGACGGGCCGCAGCGAGCTGCGCCACGACGACCTGGTGCATCAGCGGAACGCTGACCTTCGCGTCGAAGATCTCGGCCGGGAGCTCAAGGCTGCCGGTCTTGTCACCCGAGGGCGACAGGATGTCAATGGTGCTCATATCCTCACAGCCCCTTCGCCGCGGTGCGGACGAGGACGAGGCCGCCGTTCGGGCCCGGGATTGCGCCCTTGATCAGGAGCAGCCCCTTCTCCGCGTCAACGGCATGGATGGTCAGGTTCTGGGTGGTCACACGCTCGTGGCCCATCCGGCCGGCCATCCTCACGCCCTTGAACACGCGACCCGGGGTGGCGCAGCCACCGATCGAGCCGGGCGAGCGGTGCTTGCGCTGCACACCGTGACCAGCGCCGAGGCCCCGGAAGTTGTGGCGCTTCATGACACCGGCGAAGCCCTTGCCCTTGGAGGTGCCGGTCACGTCGACCTTGACACCCGCCTCGAACAGCTCCGCGGTGATCTCCTGGCCCAGGGTGTACTCGGACGCGTCCGAGGTACGGAGCTCGACCAGGTGGCGGCGCGGGGTGACACCGGCCTTGGCGAAGTGACCCGCGAGGGGCTTGTTCACCTTGCGGGGGTCGATCTCGCCGAAGCCGATCTGGACGGCGTCGTAGCCGGCCGGGCTGTCGGCGGTGTGGACCTGGGTCACGACATTCGGCCCGGCCTTGACGACGGTCACCGGAACGACCCGGTTGTTCTCGTCCCAGACCTGGGTCATGCCGAGCTTCTCGCCCAGGATGCCCTTCATCTGCTTAGCCATCTTCGGTGCGCCTCTCAGAGCTTGATCTCGATGTCGACGCCCGCCGGCAGGTCGAGACGCATCAGCGAGTCAACCGTCTTCGGCGTGGGGTCGAGGATGTCGATCAGACGCTTGTGAGTACGCATCTCGAAGTGCTCGCGCGAGTCCTTGTACTTGTGCGGCGAGCGGATGACGCAGTACACGTTCTTCTCAGTGGGCAGCGGCACCGGGCCCGCGACCTGCGCACCAGTACGGATCACCGTCTCGACGATCTTCTTCGCCGAGGAATCGATGACCTCGTGGTCGTAGGCCTTGAGCCGGATGCGGATCTTCTGTCCCGCCATGGCTACTCAGTAGTCCTTTGTCCTTAGTTGCTGCACGACCGCCCCTCCGACCCCCGCGCTCGGGCGTGTCGCACTCGCGCTTGCAAAAAACCGGCGAAGCACTTCGTCGGTTTCGAACTTTCGGGGTGGGGGGTGCCGGATCGAGGCCCCGCGTACGCTTCCCGGAAGATTCCCGTACGTCCGCCCCGCAGCTGCCGTGGCGTAGAACTCACGCTTGACGGCCATCACGGGAACGACGAGTACATGGGACTCGCTTCCGGTCCTCCCGGCGGGAGGCGCGCAGCATCGGCACTCAACCGAGCAACTTGGACATACTGCCACATGGAGCAGCCCGGATGCCAATCGGGGCCGGTGAGGCGCTCCTCACCGACCCCGACGGGGTGACGTCCCTGCTCAGCCCTTGCGCCAGAGCACCCAGCCGCGGTCCTTGTTGTACTTCGCGATGTGCCAGCCGGGCTTCGGGTCCGGCCAGCTGGCCTCCGGCGGGGCGCCCTTGGCGGTGGCCGTCGCCGCCAGGTACGCGGTGGCCTTCTCCGGCGGGGTGGAGCCGTCCTTCAGGTCGTCCGACCAGACCCGGCCCCAGTAGACCTCGTAGGCCATCGCCATCCGGGTGTCCCAGTCGAGGTCCATGTCCAGGACGACGTTGTCACCCTTGTGCAGGCCCGCCTCCTTGGCCACGCCGACCGCCTGGTACTTGCGGAACTTGGCGTGCGGCTCGGCGACGTTGTCGGTGATGGCGACCGTCGAGTAGGCGGCGAACAGCGTCAGGCAGCCCACCACCGCGGCGACCACCCGGCGACCACCCGCCACCCGCAGCAGCAGGCAGGCGGCCAGCACCGCCAGCGCGCCGAAGCTCGTCCGGATCATGTGCAGACCGTCCCAGGTGGAGGCCAGGAACATCGCGTCCGGCACGGTCCACGGGCTGATCCAGTTCTTGAGCTCCGCCCCCGCGTACGCGCCGACCGACACCTGGATGACACCGATCACCGCCGTGCCGACCAGCGCCATCCACAGCAGCGCGCGGACCCGGGCCCGGAACAGCGCGGTCAGGCCGACCACCAGGAACAGCGGCACCAGCACCGCGCAGTACCGGGCGTACACCCAGTTGTCGGTCCGGGCGTTGTCCGCCAGGCCGGCCGCGGAGGCCAGCGCGGTGCCGAACAGCATGGCCACCAGGGTGCAGGCCACCACCCGCTCGGCCACCGAGTAACGGCGCCGGAACACCACCACCACGCACAGCACGAGGGCGATCGCCCCGAAGCCGTACGTCGAGACCATGAAGTACCAGAGCTGCCCGAAGGTGCGGGCGACGATCGTGCCGATGTAGTCGCTGTTCTCGAGGTTCTCGAAGACCTTGTTGCCGACGTCGCTCGGCGGCACGTCCTTGAACTGGCCCTCGACGAAGCCCGCCAGCAGCTTCGCGCCCAGGTACGACACGCCGAGCGCGCCGACGCCGGCCAGCGAGGCGAGCCGCGGCGCCCAGCCGACGGCCAGCACCACGAGCAGGACCAGCGCGGTCAGCGCCACGACCACGCCGCCGCGGTCGTGGGTGGCCATCGTGTAGCCGGCCGCCAGGCCCGTCCCCACCGCGTACAGCGTGCGGCGGCGCGTCGAGCCCGGCGACAGCCAGCCGTGCATCGCGATCAGCCAGGCCAGCAGGAGCACCGGGAGCACGGTGTCCGACATGACGAACTGGGAGTAGAAGACCACCGGCGGCACCAGCGCCGCGGCGGTGCCCACCAGGTACGCGTGCGGCCGGGACAGACCCAGCCGGCGCGCCGCCACCACCGCCAGCGGGAACACCAGCGCGTTGAGCACCGCGTTGATGCCCATCACCAGGTGGTACGCGGTGGCCGGGTTGTCGGCGATCCGCAGCGCCGGCGAGATCAGCAGCGGGTAGCCGCCCGGGATCACCACGCCGACCGGCATCTCGGTGGTCGGCCGGCCGGCCAGCACCCGCGCTATCACCAGGTAGGAGTCCTCGTCGGCGTGCACCGACGGGAAGTAGTTGTGGATCGACAGCACCAGGCGGAACGCCACCTGCGCGCCGTACCCGAGCAGGAGGGCCAGCGGCCAGAACCAGCGGTGGGCGGCGAGCACCCGCAGCCGGAGCAGCACGGCCGGGGTGCCGGAGGCGGTCCCGTCGCCGTCCTCACCCCGGCGCGGCCCCTCGGACGTGTGGGCGGAGTCGATCAACGGCTGCACCGGGACACTTCCCTAGTTGTATGAGTTGACGATCTCGTCATGGCCGGTTCCGGACGGCGCGCCACGGGTCCTGCCACCACTCGTCGAAGCGCATCGGCAGTGTGCCACGCGTCGATCGGCCGGAGCCAACGCGCTCCTCCTCCCGTGAACGACAACGGCCAGCTCGGGAACGGTGGTTCGGCCCGCGCCGCACCGCCGACCGAGGTGCTGGCAGAATCGCGGTGTCCGGCCACCGAAACCACACACCGCCGCCGCATCCGAACCGTTGCGGAAGCAGAAGGACCGAACAGTGACGACGAGCGTGCAGCCCGCCCCCGCCTCGGGCAGGCAACAGGGCATACCGCCCAGTCAGGGGAGACGGGCGGACGTTCTTCGCCTACCCGCCGTCCTCTGGACCGCGGAGATCCTGACCGCGGTCACGGCGGCGCTGCTCATGACCGGGCTGGCATGGTCCGTCCGACTGAACCCCATGTCGCGGATCGGCCAGGTCAGCGGCCTCGCGGCGCTCCAGCTCCGGCTCCTGCTGCTGCTCGGCATCGTCGTCCTGGTCCTGGTGCCGGCGATGCGCCGCTGGGCGGACCTCCCGGTGCGGTTCGCCGCCGCCGCGGTCGCCGGCCTGTCCTCCGGCGTCCTGGCCGCCGGCATCTCCCTCGCGCTGCGCGACACCAACTGGCCGCTCTACGCCCAGCAGGGCGACTCCGGCAGCCTCCAGGCCTGGGTCGGCGCCCTGATGGACGGCAAGTCCCTCGACGGCGCCTACCCGCCGCTGTTCCCGCACATCGTCGCCTTCGTCGCCGAGCACCTCACCCACGGACAGGTCGGCTACGCGCTCAAGCTCGTCGACCTGGTGTTCGTCGCGATGCTCGGCCCGCTCGCCTACCTGTCCTGGCGCCTGCTGCTGCCGCCGCTGTGGGCGCTCGGGATCGGCGTCACCGCCGCGCTGCCGATGGCGCAGCCGTACAAGCCGTACACCACCTTCGTGCTCGTCGCCTTCCTGCCCGTGCTGGCGAAGCTGATGCAGCTGCTCCAGCGCGCCCCGGAACTCCAGCGCCGCACCGCCGCCCTGCGCGGCGCCGTGCTCGGCCTCGGGATCGGGCTGCTGTTCCTCCTCTACTCCGGCTGGTTCGTGTGGTCCGCCGCCGGCGTGGTGGTGCTCACGGTGGTGCTGCTGCTGCGGGCCCGCCGCACCGGTGGGACGGCCGGCCTGCTCAACGGCCTGAGCGCGATCGGCGCCGCCGGCGGGGTCTTCCTGCTCGTCTCCGGCGTCTACCTGGTCCGGCTGCTCGGGTCCGCCGGCAGCACGATCGACCGGTACTGCTACTTCGACACGTACACCGAGCCGACCTACTTCGCGATGTGGCGCGACGACCTCCCCGGCACCGACGCCCAGGGCACCTGGCCGGTCCCCGGTGAGATCGGCGGGGTCGGCCTGTTCACGGTCCTCCTGCTGGTCGGCCTGGGCGTGGCGCTGGCCCTCGGGATCGGCCGGACCACCGTCCTGACCGCCGCCGCCTGCACCGCGAGCGCCCTGCTGATGCGCTACTGGTACGCCTCCCACATGGAGCGCGACCAGGCCGTCATGCTCTACCCGCGCACCAGCGCCCAGCTGCTCTACTGCCTGCTGGTCCTCGTCGGCCTCGCCTGCTACCTGATCGTCCGCCGCCGCCAGAGCGCCGCCGCCGACGCGGACCCGGCCGCCGAGCCCGCCGAGGGCACCGGCCGCCGGCTCCCGCTGCGCCTCAACCCGCGCGGCGTGGCCGTCGGCGCCGTCTGCGCCCTGGGCCTGCTCTTCGGCATGGCCGGCTCCGCCACCGCCAGCAAGTACATGCCCGACCCGCACTGGGGCCCCGGCGCGCTGGCCTGGATCGCGCAGAGCACCGCCGACACCAAGGGCCACTGCTCGCGCTACGCGCCCGACGGCCAGTGCAAGCAGCCGCGGGACATCAGCGACCTGCTCGAGCCGCTGCCCGACCCCGGGAAGCTGATGTGCCCGAAGGTCAACCCGTACCCGCCCCGGCAGCCCGACCCGCTCGGCCCCTCGGGCTGGGGCGGGTAGGCCCCCGGCGGGAACGCCTCGAAACGGCACTGGGCCGGTAGTCCGAACTCGGACTACCGGCCCAGTGCCGTATCAGGACGTACGAGGCGTCAGTGCCGCTCTCCGCCGGTCAGCGCGTGGCGGACCAGGACCTTGGCACCGGCCCGCTGGCCGCGCTTCAGCGCGCCCGGCAGCATGGTCAGCGCGTGCAGGCGCGAGGCGCTGCGGAACCGGGCCGCGCGGGCGGCCTTCGGCCAGCCGCGGGCGTCCATCCGCTCGGCCACCGCGTTGAAGTACCGCTCCGCCTCGGTGAACCGGGTGCCGGAGAAGGCCTGCACCGCGGACTCGCTGACGGCGTGCCGGCGGTACTGGAAGACGACGGTGGTGTTGTCCACCATCATCTGCTCGCCGCGCTCCAGCAGGTCGACGACCAGGGCCAGGTCCTGGATCACCGAGTACTCGTCACGGAAGTTGACCGCGCGCAGCGCCTCGCCCCGCCAGCAGATCGACGGGAAGTAGAGCCAGTTGCCGCGCAGCACGCTGGCGGCCAGCTCCTCGCCGCCCATCAGCCGCCGGCCCTTGACGGTCGGCGCGTAGATCTTCTCCTTGACGTTGTCCGCCAGGCCGGAGCGGCTGACCTCACCGGTGCCGTCGATGACCTCGACGCCCGGCTGCACCATGCCCAGGTCCGGGTTGTCCTTGAGGATCGACCGGACGGTCTCCAGGTAGTGCGGGTGCAGCAGGTCGTCGCAGCCCATGATGACCACGTGGTCGGCCGTGGACAGCTCCACGCACTTCTGGAAGTTCCTGGTGATGCCGAGGTTCTGCTCGTTGCGCTGGTAGGTCACCCGGTCGTCGCCGAGCGAGGCGAACCAGCCCGGGACGTCCGGCTCCTTGCCGTCGTCGATGACGGTCAGCCGGAAGTCCCGGTCGGTCTGCGCCAGGATGCTCCGCACGGCGGCCTGCATCAGCGCCACATCGCCGTAGTACGGCAGCATGAACTCGAAGGTCGCCACGGGATCAGGCCTTGCTGCGGTCGACCGGCGCCGAGACCGGCAGGTCCAGGTCGAAGCGCTCCTCGTTCAGGCGGGCACCCTCGTTGATCGCCACGGTGCGCGCCAGGTCGGTGAGCTTCTTCTCCAGCGAGCGGAAGCGCAGGAAGGTGTTCAGGGTCAGGAAGCCCATCCCCAGCACCATCACGTACAGCACCAGGTCGGTGCCGCGGCCGACGCCGAGCTGGTGGGCCAGCCAGGTCACGTCGGTGGGACGCAGCACCGCGTAGATGTTCACGACCACGAAGACCGAGAACGCGATGCGCTTCCAGGCGCGGGTGTTGGCACGGTCCCAACGCCGGATGAACATGAAGGCGAGAGTGACCGAGCCGAGAATGAGAACCAGCTGGATCCAGAAGAATTTCATCGGCGGCTACGCTCCCGCAGCGAGATGTCGAAGATGATGTTGACGCCGTTGATCAGGGACTGACCCTTGGCGCGTGAGTAGTCGGTGTACAGGATGTCCACCGGGAGTTCGGCGACCCGGAGGTCCGAGCCGGCGAGGAAACTGACGATCTCCGACGCGTGCGCCATGCCGTTCATGGTGATCCGCAGCCGGCCGGCGGCCTCGCGGTTCAGCACCCGCAGACCGTTGTGGGAGTCGGTCAGCTTGAGCTTGCGAGCGGTCGGGCTGACGGTCGCCGCGGTGCGCAGGACGACCCGCTTGATCCACGGCACCTGCCCGTTCTGCTCGATGAAGCGCGAGCCGAGGACGACGTCCACGTCGCCCTCCCGCAGCAGGGCGACCATCTTCTCGACGTCGCCGGTCTGGTGCTGACCGTCGGCGTCGAAGGTGGCGAAGTACTTGGCGCCCGGCTGGGCCAGGGCGTAGGCGAGGCCGGTCTGGAGGGCGGCACCCTGACCGAGGTTGACCGGGTGGCGCACCAGGTGCGCGCCCGTCTCCATGATGTGCTTGGCCGAGTCGTCGCCGCTGCCGTCATCGACGACCACGATGTTCGGGAACGTCTTTCGCGCCCCCTCCACAACGTCGGCGATCACCTGGCCCTCGTTGTAGGCCGGGATCACCAGCCAAACATCGTCGTACTGGGACACGGAGGCTCCATGAATGGGGTCTGGCCCGCGCTGCTGCGCGGCGATCTGAAGGTGAGGGGCGGACACGGTCATTCACCGGCCGTCCGGCTGCTCAACACCGCGGCGTTCGGGTCCCCCGGCTGCCGGACGGGGCCGGCGGAATCGGTCGCCGAACGGGCGAAACTCTGCCTCAGCACCGCCAGCATACCGAGGACGGCCGCCACGGAACCCGCCGTGTACGCAAGGATCACGCGGGTCGAGACCTCGCCCGGCAGGAAGGTCACCCCGGCGAGGACCACGGTGCCGACCGCCCAGCAGAGCAGCTGAAGGTTGTGCCGCTTGAATACCATCAGCGCCTGGCCGAGCACCATCGCGAACATGTACGCCACGGTTCCGGCGGACAGCCAGAAGAAGTCGAGGCAGCCGAGCACCGGCTTGGCGCCGAACAGCACCTGGATCAGCCACGGGCCGAGGGCGACCGCCGGGATCCCGCCGAGCAGGCCGAGCCCGCCCACCACGAGGCCGATCTTCTTGAGCATCCCGGTGAAGGCGGCCCGGTCCCCGACCGCGATCGCGGCGGAGAGCCCGTTCAGCAGCGAGGCCTGGAGCGAACCGAAGACGAACAGCGGCACCCGGGCCAGCACCAGCGCGTTGAGCAGGGCGGCGATCAGCGCGGAGTCGGAGGGGGCGAGCAGCTTGGTGCTCACCACGGCCGCGTTCACCACGACCTGCGAGAGCAGCGTCGAACAGATCAGCAGGCCGAGCCCGGAGCAGAGCTCGGACCAGCGGACCTGCTCACCCGGCTTCACCGCGCGCAGCAGCGGCGGCAGCGTGACGATCGTGGCGAGGACCGGCGCGACGGCCAGGATCAGGCTGAACGCGAGCGCCGAGTGCACCCCGGCGACGCCGAAGGCGAAGGCCAGGCCGATCCGCAGGCCGCCGTCCAGGCCGAGCTGGGTGCCGTACGCGCCGAAGCGGCCGAGGCCGGCCAGCACGCCACGGGTGAGGTAGCAGACGGCCATCCCGGTGAAGGCCCCGCCGAGCGCCAGCACCAGCGAGCGGTCGCCGTGGAACATCGACCGCGAGATCGGGCCGGAGGCGGCGCCGAGGACGAGCAGGGTCGCCGCGAGGATCCCGCCGGTGAGCAGGGTCGCCCGGCGCAGCACCGGGGCGGCGCCGTGGCCGAGCGCCGCGCGCGCCGCGACGATCCGGGTGAGCTCCTGCTCGATCGGGAAGAAGACGCCGATGCCGACGGACATCACGATCGTCCACAGCAGCGAGACGTTCGCCATGTCGTCGACGGACAGGCTGTGGCCCGCCACCCCGAGGTGGATGTAGGAGGCGGCGCCCAGGACGACGGTGCCGCCGGCCACCGCCAGGGTTCCCGGCGGTAGCGCGGCAGCCACCTTCGTCAGTGCTTTCTTCACTGAGGTCTGTCGCTCTCGGTGCTCCGGGCCGTGGCGGCCAGTTCGGCGAAGACGGGCCGGGCCAGCGCCTCGGCCAGCATGGCCCGCCACTCGGGCAGCGGAGCCAGTCCGGCGGCGGCCCAGCGGTCGTGGGCCAGCACGCTGAAGGCCGGGCGGGCGGCCGGGCGGACGAAGGCCTCCGACGTGGTCGGGCGGATCCGCTCCGGGTCCAGCCCGCTCAGCGCGTAGGTCTCGCGGGCCAGCCCGCACCAGGTGGTCCGGCCGCTCGCGGTGCCGTGGTAGATCCCGGCCGGGGCCTGCCCGGCGAGCGCGGCCCGGCCGAGCTCGACCAGGCGGCCGGCCAGCGCGTACGACCAGGTCGGCTGGCCGTGCTGGTCGTCCACCACGTCCAGGGTGTCCCGCTGGGCGGCGAGCTTGAGCATGGTGGCCACGAAGTTCGGGCCGTGCTCGCCGTACAGCCAGGCGGTGCGCACGACGTAGCCGTGCGCCGGGAGCAGTTCGGTGACCGCCTGCTCCCCCACCAGCTTGCCGCGGCCGTAGGCGTTCACCGGCGCGGTCGGGGCGTCCTCCGGGCAGGGCTCGGTGGCGTCGCCCGGCAGGACGTAGTCGGTGGAGACGTGCAGCAGCCGCGCGCCGGTCTTGGCGCAGGCCGCGGCGAGGTGGCGCACACCGGTGCCGTTGACGGCGGTGGCGGCGTCCTCCTCGGTCTCCGCGGCGTCGACGTTGGTCCACGCGGCGCAGTTGACCACGATGTCGTGGCCCTCGACGGCGGCCAGGACGGCCGCCGCGTCGGTGATGTCGAGGTCCGCCCGGCGCAGCGCGGTGATCTCGGCGGTCCCGTCGGCGCCCAGCACCGTCAGCAGGTCCTGCCCGAGCATCCCGGCCGCGCCGGTGACCAGCCAGCGCACGGGCGCGGCGGCGTTCTCGGTCACTTGGCCAGGGCCGCCTTCTGCTTCAGCGGCTCCCACCAGGCGCGGTTCTCGCGGTACCACGCGATGGTGGCGGCGAGGCCGTCCTCGAAGCGGACCTGCGGCTCGTAGCCGAGCTCCTCACGGATCTTGCTGATGTCGATGGAGTAGCGGAGGTCGTGGCCCTTGCGGTCCGCGACGTGCTCGACCATGTCCCAGCTCGCGCCGGCGGCCTCCAGCAGCAGGCCGGTCAGCTCCTTGTTGGTCGCCTCGGTGCCGCCGCCGATGTTGTAGACCTCGCCCGCGCGGCCGCCGCGCATGACCAGCTCGATGCCCCGGCAGTGGTCCGAGACGTGCAGCCAGTCGCGGATGTTGCCACCGTCGCCGTACAGCGGCACCTTCTTGCCGTCGATCAGGTTGGTGGTGAACAGCGGGATGACCTTCTCCGGGAACTGGTAGTGCCCGTAGTTGTTGGAGCAACGGGTCACCACGACGTCCATGCCGTGGGTGCGGTGGTAGGCCAGCGCCAGCAGGTCGGAGGAGGCCTTGGAGGCCGAGTACGGGGAGTTCGGCTCCAGCGGCCAGGTCTCGGTCCAGGAGCCCTCGCTGATCGAGCCGTACACCTCGTCGGTGGAGATGTGCACGAAGCGGCCGACGCCGTGCTTGCGGGCCGCGTCGAGGAGCACCTGGGTGCCGACGACGTTGGTCAGCACGAACGGGCCCGCGCCGGCGATCGAACGGTCCACGTGGGACTCGGCGGCGAAGTGCACCACCACGTCGTGACCCGGCATGACCTGGTCGACGGCGTCCGTGTCGCAGATGTCGCCCTGGACGAAGGTGTAGCCCGGGTGGTCGGCCACCGGGGCCAGGTTCTCCAGGACACCCGAATAGGTGAGCTTGTCAAAGACCGTGATCCGGGCATTCTCGTCAGCCCCGAGGAGCTGACGGACGAACTCCGAACCGATGAATCCGGCGCCGCCGGTCACGAGGATGCGCATAATGCGCGTAGTCTACCGCCGCCCGAACGCCCTCCCGACCCGGCCCCTCCTGCGTTCACGGATCTCGAATAGGGTGCACCCATGCGTGGAATCCTCCTGGCCGGCGGCACCGGCTCGCGGCTTTGGCCCCTGACCCGTGCGGTGTCGAAGCAGCTCCTCCCGGTCTTCGACAAGCCGATGATCTACTACCCCCTCTCGACCCTGGTGATGGCCGGGATCAGCGAAATCCTGATCATCACCACCCCGAACGACCGGGACCAGTTCGAACGGCTGCTGGGCGACGGCTCCCAGTTCGGCCTGAAGCTCCAGTACGCCGTCCAGGAGAAGCCCGAGGGCATCGCCCAGGCGTTCGTGCTCGGCGCGGACTTCATCGGCGACGAGCCGGTGGCCCTGATCCTCGGCGACAACATCTTCCACGGCACCGGCCTGGGCACCTCGCTCACCGAGCACTCCGACATCAAGGGCGGCCGGGTCTTCGCGTACCCCGTGGCCGACCCGACCGCGTACGGCGTGGTCGAGTTCGACGGGACCGGTCAGGTCATCTCCATCGAGGAGAAGCCGACCGAGCCCAAGTCCCGTTACGCCGTCCCCGGCCTGTACTTCTACGACAACCGGGTCGTCGAGATCGCCCGCACCCTGGAGCCGAGCGCCCGCGGCGAGCTGGAGATCACCGCCGTCAACGACGCCTACCTGCGCACCGGCGACCTGCACGTGACGATCCTCGACCGCGGCACCGCCTGGCTGGACACCGGCACGTTCGTGTCGATGGTCCAGGCCTCGGAGTTCGTCCGGGTCATCGAGGAGCGCCAGGGCTTCAAGATCGGCTGCATCGAGGAGGCCGTCTGGCGGGCCGGGCTGATCGACGACGCCCAGCTGCGCGAGCTCGCCGAGCCGCTGCTGAAGAGCGGCTACGGCCAGTACCTGCTGGGCCTGCTCGAAGAGGCGGCCGCCCGGTGAAGTTCCGTGAGCTCTCCATCGAGGGCGCGTTCGAGATCGTCCCCCAGGTGCACGGCGACGCCCGCGGCCACTTCACCGAGTGGTACCGCTTCGACCTCCTCGCCGAGGTCGTCGGCCACCCGCTGAACCTGGCCCAGGCCAACCTGTCGCTCTCCGCCAAGGACGTCGTCCGCGGCATCCACTTCGCCGACGTCCCGCCCGGCCAGGCCAAGTACGTGTCCTGCACCCGCGGCGCGGTACTGGACGTCATCGTCGACCTGCGGGTCGGCTCGCCGAACTTCGGCACGTGGGAGTTCGTCCGGCTGGACGACACCCAGCGCAACGCCGTCTACATCCCGGAGGGCCTCGGCCACGGCTTCTGCGCCCTGACCGACGACGCCACGCTGACCTACCTCTGCTCGGCGACGTACAACCCGACCGGCGAGCACGGCGTGCACCCGCTGGACCCGGAGCTCGGCATCGAGTGGCCGACCGACGCCCCGCAGCTGTCGGCCCGTGACGCGGTGGCGCCCTCCCTCGCGGAGGCCCTCGCCACCGGCCTGCTGCCGGACTACCAGGCCTGCAAGGCCTACACGGAATCGCTCCGGCAGCAGTAACCGACCCGGCCCATGCGGAGGGGGGGGGGGGGGCCCGGCCCGCCCCCCCCCCCGACGCCCGACTCACCTTCGAGAAGATGTTCACCTTCAGCAACCACCTCGGCCTCTATGCCGAGGAGATCGCCGCCACCGGGGAGCAGATCGGCAACTATCCGCAGGCGTTCAGCCACCTCTCCCTGATCAACTCCGCGCTGACCCTCAACGACCTGCTCGACACCGAGGCTGACGCCCGCCGCCGCCGGTAGCGCCGGTCGCCCGTCACCCCGCGTGCGAGCCCACCTCGGGAAGGGCTTGACGCGCCCACGTCCATCGCGCATCGTCGATACATATCGACCATCTCGAATGTATTCACGCGGGGAGACCTGATGAAAGCCTTCGTCACCACCGCAGTGGCCGCGGCCCTGCTCCTGACCACGGGCAGCGCATCCCACGGCCAGCCGGTCGCCGACCCGCCCTGCGCCGGGCAGATCCACCCGAACCCGGGGTTCGAGCGCGGCGCGACAGGCTGGAGCGCCGGCCCCCGCATCGTCGTCTTCGGCGACGCGACCCGGCCCGCACACACCGGGCGCGGGTACGCCACCTTCGCGGGGCTGGACGTGACGCGCAGCGACCTGCTGCGTACCACCGTCACCGTGCCGGCCAACTGCGACCTGACGGTCAGCTTCTGGGTGCGGACCACCACCACGG
>NZ_JBEXWT010000043.1:0-72078 GCF_040629945.1 Kitasatospora sp. NPDC005856
GCCGGCCAAACCCCCGCCCCCGTCTCGTCCCAATACTTGATAAACCTCGCCCGGGCCCTAACCGCCGGCGGCGGGGGGGGGGGGGGGGGGCCGGCCCCCCCCCCCCCCCGCGACCCCACCCCCACCACGTCCCCACCCCCACCGGGCAAGATGTCCCCATGGATCTCGGACTGAAAGACAAGGCCTACATCGTCACCGGCGCCACCCGGGGCCTCGGCCTCGCCGGCGCCCGCGAACTCGCCGCCGACGGTGCCCGTGTGCTCATCAGCGGCCGCACCCGAGAGGCCGTCGACACCGCCGTGGCCGAACTCGAAACCCTCGGCACCGCCCGGGGCCTCGTCGCCGACAACGCCGACCCCGACACCCCCGAGCGCCTCATCGCCGAGGCCCGGAACCAGTTCGGTCGTCTCGACGGCATCCTGATCAGCGTCGGCGGCCCCCGGGCCGGCTCCGTCGAGGCCACCCCCGAGGAGGCGTGGCGCGACGCCTTCGAGTCGGTCTTCCTCGGTGCCCTCCGGCTCGCCCGCGCCACCGCCGCCGCGCTCTCCGACGGCGGTGTGATCGCCTTCGTGCTCTCCAGCTCGGTCCGCCAGCCGATTCCCGGTCTGGGCATCTCCAACGGCCTGCGTCCCGGGCTCGCCATGGCCGCCAAGGCCCTCGCCGACGAGCTCGGCCCCCGCGGCATCCGCGTGCTCGGCCTGCTCCCGGCCCGGATCGACACCGACCGGGTCCGCGAGCTCGACGGCCTCGCCTCCGATCCCGACGCCGCCCGCGCCCAGGCCAGCGCCGCCATCCCGCTGGGCCGCTACGGCACCCCCGAGGAGTTCGGCAAGGTCGCCGCGTTCCTGCTCTCCCCCGCCGCCTCCTACCTCACCGGCATCATGGTCCCCGTCGACGGCGGCGCCCTCCGCACCCTCTGACCCCGGACCCGATCCACGGCCCCGGGGCCACTCCACCCGGGGCTACTCCACCCGCGACGGCCGCCGCCGGCGCCGCCCCCGCCGCCCGTGCCGCGGCTCGGCGGGGGCCGCCTGGAGGACCCGGATCCGCAGATCGGCCGGCAGCTCCGCCAGCCGCAGGCTCCCGCACGCCTCCGCCCGGGGCCCGTCCTCGAAGTGCTCCACCAGCGCGGCCGGGTCCCCGCCCGGCCGCAACCGCACCGCCCCGCGCAGCCGCGGATGCCTCGGCGCCCGCACCAGCCGCACCCCGGCCCGCTCGACCTCCGGCAGCACCACCGTCCGGTTCTCCAGCGCCTCCTCCAGCGCCCGCGCACCGACCCGCAGTCGAAGCCCGCTCGCCCCCGGCGTCGGCACCGCGATGCTCGACAGCCCGGTGCGCCTCAGCTGCGCCACCAGCAACCACGCCATCCCCGCCACCAGCAGGGTCAGCCCGCCGATCACCGTCGGCCACCACCACGCCGACGCCACCCACCGCTCCCGCGTACCCGCGCTCACCACCGGCCGGTCGGGCGAGGTGAACGGCCACCACTGCGGCGGGTGCACACCCAGCCGCCGGTACAGGTCGAGCCCGCCCGCCAGCACCAGCACCCCGACCCCCAGCAGCACCGCTCCGACCACTCCCAGCAGCACCCGGTTGACGACGGTCCGCCTCACCCCGCCGCCCCCTCACGACCGGCCGTCCCGGGACCCGGGTCCGGCCCCCCGCCCGGCTCCTCCTCCACCACCTCCGCGGCCCCGCGCGCTCCCCGCGCCGTCCGCACGTCCAGCCGCATCGGCCGCCCCAGCCCCACCCGCTCCAGCTCGTCCCGCAGCTGGCGCTCCACCAGGGCCGGTTCCGCCACCCCCGCCAAGGAGATCCGGACCCGACGCCGCCCGACCCGGATCCGCAGGTGGTCGATCCCGTCCAGCCCGGCCGCCCGGTCCGTCAGCAGATGCCCGATCCCGGCCCGGTCGACGGCCGCGGTCGTCCCCCCGTACGGCCGCAGGACGAGCCACCTCCGCAGCCCCGGGGCGATGGCCAGCCACAGCAGCCACCCGCCGAGCAGGGCCGCCGCACCGGCCCCCACCAGGACCGCCGGGTCGTCGAGGTGACGCCTCGCCAGCTCGTCGGCGATCTGCGCCCGCCAGCGCCGGGCCGGCTGCCCCGCCCGCACCGCGACCACGTCGTACAACAGCGCCCCCGCCACCACCAGCACCCCTGTCGCCACCAACACCGCCGCGGCCGTACGGGGCGCCCGCAGCCGCCTCACCTTCCCCGGCCGGACCTCCGACGCCGCCCCCCGCACCTCCTCCGCCCCGGGAGCCTCCGCGGTCACGGCGTGCCTCCCGTCACCAACTTCTCGACCACGACGACCACTTCCGAGACCCTGACCCCGGTCAGCCCCGCCACCCGCTCGGCGATCCGCGCCCGCACCGCCCCGGCCAGCACCGCGACGTCCGAGGGAAACGGCAGCTCGAGCGCCACCCGGACCCTCACCGTGCTCCCCGGTACCGTCACCGAGACCTGCGGCGGCGCCCCCTTCGCCCGCCCGGCGGGCCAGGCCTCGGCCAGCACCTCCCGGGCGGCCCGGGCCGCGATCCTCTCGTACACCCGGTCGGCGACCCGAAGCCGCCCCCGGCGCCCGGGCGCCGAGCCGGAACCGGTGCCGGCCCCGGAGCCCGATCCCGCCCCCGAACGGGAGACCGGAACCGACGCGGACCCCGCCATCAGCGGCGCCGGTCGCGACCGCGGAGCAGATCCCCGAGGTCGCCCAGCTCGATGTCGCCCTCCAGCAGGCGACCGATCACGAAGCCGACCAGCCCGAGCACGGCCACCAGCAGGAAGGCCGCGAACCCGCCGAAGTACCCGGCGAAGCCGAGGGCCATACCCACCACCAGGCCGACGATGGCCAGGTTCATCCGCTTCTCCCTCGTTTCCCGCTACTCCGTCGGGCCCCGGCGCCGGCCTGCCGCCGAAGGCGCTACTTGAGCTTCGGCCGCTGCCCGGACGCCGCCACCGGTTCCTCTTCCTCCTCGAACTCCGGTTCGTCCGGGAGGTGGACGTCGTTGACGGCGATGTTGACCTCGACGACCTCCAGGCCGGTCATCCGTTCGACCGCGCCGACGATGTTCTCCCGCACCTGGCGGGCCAGTTCGGGAATGACCACGCCGTACTCGACCACCAGGGCGATGTCGATCGCGGTCTGCTTCTCGCCGACCTCCGCCTTGATGCCCCGCCCGACGCTGGGCTTTCCGCCGGGCACCCGGTCCCGCATCGCGCCGAAGGTGCGGGCGAGCCCGGAGCCGAGCGCGTGGATTCCGGCGACCTCTCGGGCCGCCATCCCGGCGATCTTCTCCACCACGCCGACGGCCAGCGCGGTGCGGCCGCGCTCCGCCACCGGCTTGCCACCACCGCCGGCACCCGGCGGGCCGGGGGTCGGGGCGCTGCCGCTACCGGGGTGCTTGTGCATGGTCGCGGGCGTCGGAGTGTCAGGCATGGGCGCTTCTCCCGTCGTACGGCTCCAGCTATATCGCAAACCTCCCCAACTCTGGCATTTCGCCACGATCCCCGCCCGCCGAGCGCCGGCGGCCCGCCCTCGCACCCGCCCTGGCCCCGCCGCGCGCGAGGGCCCCCCTGCCCCGCGCAGGAGAAAGGGCCCGGTCCCGGGGAGATCCCCGGAGCCGGGCCCTGCGTCGTCACCGTACGGTCAGTCGCCGATCCCGGCGAGCTCCCGCAGCCGGCGGGCCTGCGCCGCCCGTTCGGCCGAACGCTGCTCGTCGAAGGAGCGCCCGGCGGCCCCCTGCAGCAGGGCCTTGGTCTCGATCACCGCACCGCGCGGAGCGGCCAGCAGGGCCGCCGCGAGGTCGCGGGCGGCCGCGTCCAGCTCCTCGCCCGGCACCGCGAGGTTGGCCAGCCCGATCGCGGCGGCCTCCTCGGCCCCCACCCAGCGGCCGGTGGCGCAGATCTCCAGCGCCCGCGCGTAGCCGACGAGTTCGGTGAGCGGCTTGGTGCCGGCCAGGTCCGGAACGAGGCCCAGCGAGGTCTCCTTCATCGCGAATTGGACGTCCTCGGCGACCACCCGCAGGTCGCAGCCGAGGGCCAGCTGGAAGCCCGCGCCGACGGCGTGGCCCTGCACCACCGCGATGGAGATCAGGTCCGGGCGGCGCCACCAGGTGAAGGCCTCCTGGTACGAGGCGATGGCGTCGTCCAGCTCCCGGTCGGTGGAGGCGGCGAGCTGGAGGAAGGTGGGCTCGCCCGGGATGCCCTCGGGGGTGAACATGGCCCGGTCCAGCCCGGCGGAGAAGGAGACCCCCTCCGCGCGCAGCAGCACCACCCGGACGCTGCCGGGCAGCTCGCGGCCGGCGTCGGCGAGGGCGCGCCAGAGCGCGGGCGACTGGGCGTTGCGCCGCTTGGGCTGGCACAGGGTGACGACGGCGAGCTCGCCTTCGATCTCCAGACGGACGCCGTCCCGCTCCCAGCTCGGGGCCTGCGGGTCGGTGGCGGGAGCGGTCATGCGGGGACCTCCGGTGGCGAGGGACTTGGCTACCGGAGAGTAACAAAACTCGACGCACGAGGGCAGGGGCCCGGACCGGGAAAGATCGACGAGCCGCACGGCGCCCCACGAGGCTCCGCGAAGCCGTCGAGGCGCGAAGGCGGGGCGGGGCGAAGAGCGCAAGGGGAACGCGCGCAGTCGAGAAACGGGGGCCGGCCGCACCCGGACATGACGATCGGCGGCCGGCCCGCACGATCCGAGGGCGGACACCCAGCTGAGGGTCAGCTGTCGTCTCCTCGGCCGGCACCCTGCCGCCGCGTCATCCGGCCAATGGCCGACGAACCGTCAGGAACCGGCCCCGGCAGTCGCCTTGTTCTTGCCCCGCGTGGCACCGCCGCGGCCCCGGAGAATGACTCCGGACTCGCTCAGCATCCGGTGCACGAAGCCGTACGAACGACCGGTCTCCTCCGCGAGAGCGCGAATGCTCGCCCCGGAGTCGTACTTCTTCTTGAGATCGGCCGCGAGCTTCTCACGCGCGGCACCGGTCACCCGGCTGCCCTTTTTCAGAGTCTCGGCCACCCGTGCCTCCTCGTAGCGTTGCTCGGTCAGATTCCCATGATCACCCATCCACCGCCTCCTGGCCACCCATTCGACAAGGTCGATGTCGGAAATGCGTGGTCCGTCGGTGGTGATCCGAGCGCATCAGGGCGCTCACACAGAGTGCACGCCCCCGGGCGAATCCGGCCGTTCGCCGAGAAAAGGCTGATCAGCAGCGTCGGCCCGACCACGATCGAGTGGCGGGCCGACGGAAAGTCCTTAAACGGAATCCGGGTCTACTTCATTCCCGGACACGCCGAAAGGACTAGATATTCTCATCCGAAAAGCGGATCTCGCGTCTACTTCCGGTCAGGCCAAGGAGACCAGATCGGCGTACGACGGGTTCCAGAGGTCCTCCACGCCGTCCGGCAGCAGGATGATCCGCTCCGGGTCGAGCGCCTCGACCGCGCCCTCGTCGTGGGTGACCAGCACGACCGCACCGGAGAACTCGCGCAGCGCGCCCAGGATCTCCTCGCGGCTGGCCGGGTCGAGGTTGTTGGTGGGCTCGTCGAGCAGCAGCACGTTGGCGGAGGAGACCACCAGGGTGGCCAGCGCCAGACGGGTCTTCTCACCACCGGAGAGCACCCCGGCCGGCTTGTCGACGTCGTCGCCGGAGAACAGGAAGGAGCCGAGGATCTTGCGGATCTGCACCAGGTCGGTGTCCGGCGCGGCCGAGCGCATGTTCTCCAGGACGGTGCGCTCGGGGTCGAGCGTCTCGTGCTCCTGGGCGTAGTAGCCGATCTTCAGGCCGTGGCCCGGGATGACCTCACCGGTGTCCGGCGCCTCGACCCCGGCCAGCATCCGCAGCAGGGTGGTCTTGCCGGCACCGTTGAAGCCCAGCACGACGACCCGGGAGCCCCGGTCGATCGCCAGGTCGACGTCGGTGAAGATCTCCAGCGAGCCGTAGGACTTGGACAGGCCGCTGGCGGTCAGCGGGGTCTTGCCGCAGGGGGCCGGGTCCGGGAAGCGCAGCTTGGCGACCTTGTCGTTCGCCCGGACCTGCTCCAGGCCGGAGAGCAGCTTGTCGGCGCGGCGGGCCATGTTCTGCGCGGCCACCGTCTTGGTCGCCTTGGCGCGCATCTTGTCGGCCTGGGCGTTCAGGGTCGCGGCCTTCTTCTCGGCGTTGGCCCGCTCGCGCTTGCGGCGCTTCTCGTCGTCCTCGCGCTGCTGCTGGTACTGCTTCCAGCCCATGTTGTAGACGTCGATGGCCGAGCGGTTGGCGTCCAGGTAGAAGACCTTGTTGACGACCGTCTCGACCAGGTCGACGTCGTGCGAGATGACGATGAAGCCGCCCTTGTAGGTCTTCAGGAAGTCCCGCAGCCAGACGATCGAGTCCGCGTCCAGGTGGTTGGTGGGCTCGTCGAGCAGCAGCACGTCGGAGTCCGAGAAGAGGATCCGGGCGAGCTCGACGCGGCGGCGCTGGCCACCGGAGAGGGTGTGCAGCGGCTGGCCGAGGATGCGGTCCGGCAGGCCCAGCGCGGCGGCGATGGTGGCGGCCTCGGCCTCGGCGGCGTACCCGCCCTTGGTGAGGAACTCCGTCTCCAGCCGGGCGTACTTCTTCATCGCGTTGTCCCGGGTGGCGCCCTTGCCGTTGGCCATCCGGTCCTCGTTCTCGCGCATCTTCTTCAGCACGGTGTCGAGGCCGCGGGCGGAGAGGATGCGGTCCTTGGCGAGGACGTCCAGGTCACCGGTGCGGGGGTCCTGCGGGAGGTAGCCGACCTCTCCCGAACGGGTGACGGTTCCGGCGGCGGGCAGGCCCTCGCCGGCCAGGACCTTGGTGAGCGTGGTCTTGCCGGCGCCGTTGCGGCCGACCAGACCGATCCGGTCACCGGCGGCGACCTTGAAGCTCGCGGACTCGATCAGGATCCGGGCACCGGCACGCAGTTCGAGGGCGTTGGCGGAAATCATGGCTGGGAGCTGCTCCTGGGACGTGGGCGGGCGGCCGGGTGGGACGGACCCGGGGCCGGGTTGGCGTGAGGGGGACTTCATCGACGGTCGGCGCGGCCCTCGTGGCGCCGCCGCCCGCTATTGCCCGGAGAAAATAGCCATGGCGGCAAGTCTACCGGGCCCCGTGCCGCCCCCGGTGGAGTACCGGCCGGGGGTATTCGGTGGCCCACCGCCCGCCGGTTCCCGGGCCGACGGCCGCCGACCGCGGGCCGCGGCCGCGGGCCGTCCGCGCTACCGCGGCTGCGCGGTCGGCTGGTCCCCCGCGGGCGCTCCGGTGGCCGCGGGGTCGCCCGGAGCGGTGCCGGTGGCCGCCGGGTCGCCCGCGACCGGGTCCGCCGCGCAGCCGCCCTGCGGACGGACCGCCGCGAACGGCGCGTCCACGCTGCCGCAGGGCGTCTCGGGCGCGGCCGCCTTGGTGTCGAACACCCTGGGCGGGACGATCGGGCCGTCGGTGATCTCCACCCGGCTGCGGTCCAGCACCTTGACCGTGGCGGTCGGACCGGTGCTCGTCGCCCAGCCGTTGCTGTCCAGCCGGTAGCCGGTGATGCCGCCGGAGACGGCCTGTCCGGCGCTGTTGGTGCAGGTGCGCGGGATCAGCACGGCGTAGTCGGTGTGGACGGCGCGCAGCGGGTCGTAGACGCAGCCGCCGGAGGGCTTGTCGTTGTAGCGCAGGTCGCCGTCGGCGTCGCGCAGGCCCATGGTCAGGTTCGGGGTGACCAGGGCCAGCCAGGGCGAGCCGTCCCGCTGGACGGTGTGCAGCGCGGCCGCGGCCCGCTGCTTGGCGAGCGCCTTGCGCTGGGCGTCGGTCCGCTTGTCGGCGCCGGGCTCGCCGTCCCCGCGCAGCCAGTCGGCCAGGCCGGGCACCGCGCGGTGCCAGCGCACCTCGTGGTCGCCGGGGCGCACCGAGGTGACCATGCCGTCGTCCCAGACCACGATCGCGTTGTCGCCAGCCATCGCCAGGTACAGCGCCTCGGCGCCCTCGCGGCGGTAGGACCAGGCCTGCTCGCCGGTCTGCTTGTGGAAGGCCTCCAGGCCGGGGCCCACCCGCAGGTCGAGGTCGGCCGAACTGAGCGACTCGGAGTTCACCGGCGTCGCCCCCGCGTCGCCCGGTCCCGCGACCCGGTCGCCGAACGGCACCGGCTTGTTCGCGTGCGCCGCCGCTCCGGCCGCAAGGACCAGCATCACCGCCGAGGCAGGCAGGATCGAGCGGGGGGTCAGTACACGCAGCGGCTTCCAGGACACGGCCGGAGCGTACCTTTCACCGGGCACGCGAGTCAGCCCGGTTCCGCCGCCGCCACGCCCGGGCGGGCGTCCGTCCGGTCCCGCGCGCCCTCCCCGCACGTCCGCCCGCCCACCTGCGCCGTCGGGGCTCCGGCCGCTGCGCGGGGCGTTCCGGAGCGGGCCGCGGGGGCCCGACGGGACCGTTACAGAGCTGATACATGACGGTGGGTTGCCGGCCGTTGCGGCAGACGGCGTTCGATTGGCGCCCACTTTAGGGTGACATTCGGCTTTTTCGTCCCCCTTCGGGCCTACTGTCGGCGAGCGGGGCGCCACGGTCCGTCCACGCCGAGACCGTGCGCCCCGCCCACGCGACGTCCGGAGGAGAGCACCATGCGAATCGGCCGCCTGACGCTGGCCGCCGCCACCCTGCTGCTGATGGCCACGGCCAGCGTCCCGGCCGGGACGCCGTTCAGCCAGACCGAACGGCACACCGCCCTCTCCTCGGAGGCCGTCGAGCCCCGCGGCGCGGCCCCCCGCCCGCCGGTCCAGCGGCCGAACCACGAGCCGCCGTTCGGCGCCTTCGTCGGTTCCTGGGACGACTACATCCCGCAGATCGGCCGGTACGCGCAGTGGCTGGGCGACGCGAACATGCAGGTCGGCCACACCTATCTGGCGGGCAACGGCTGGAGCGACATCGAGGGCGAGCCGATGGTGCTCGGCCTCTGGTCGCAGTGGCGGCAGGCCGATCCGTCCCGGCTGCTGGTGCTCGGCGTGCCGATGCTGGTGCCCAACGAGGCCAAGGTGCCGGACGGCGAGGTCGCCGAACTGCTCGCCCAGGGGGCGCGCGGGGACTTCGACGGGCACTTCCTCAAGCTCGCGCGCCGGCTGGTCGCACTGGGCGGCGCGGACACCGTGCTCACCCTCGGCTGGGAGATGAACGGCACCACCTACACCCACCGCTGCAAGCCCGACCCGTCCGCCTGGAAGACGTACTGGCGGCGGATCGTCGGGGTGATGCGCTCGGTGCCCGGGCAGCGGTTCCGCTTCGACTTCGCCCCCAGCCGGGGCCTGGACGCCGTGCCGTGGACCAAGTGCTACCCGGGCGACGACGTGGTCGACATCATCGGCATGGACAGCTACGACCAGCCCGCCGGCGCCACCTTCGACGACTACGTGCGCGAGCCGTACGGCCTCCAGGACCAGGTGGAGTTCGCCGCCAAGCGCGGCAAGCCGGTCTCGTACCCGGAGTGGGGGCTGTTCCGCAACGGCGACAACCCGGAGTACGTGCAGCGGATGGTCGACTGGATCCGCACCCACGACACCGCCTACCAGACCGTCACCGACTACTGTCCGCACGGCTTCTTCCAGTGCGACCGCAATCCGCGCTCGGCGACGAGGTTCAAGCAGCTGATGTCCGGTTCGAAGGGGGCGCCCGCCCCGGCACCGGCGGAGGCACCGGCCGCGCCCGCCACCCCGGCGGCACCGGCGGTGCCCACGGTGCCGGGCCCGCCCAGCCCTCCGGACTCCCCCGCCGTGCCGTCCGCGCCCGCCGTGCCCGGGGGCGGCGCAGCCGGCAAGACGCCGCACCCGTCGGCCCGCCCGGCGAAGGGCAAGCCGACGGGTCGGCCGACGGGCGCGGTACACGCCCGGCACTGAGCGGTCAGCTGCGGCGGCGGGCCAGCAGCGCTTCCTTGAGCCGGGGGAAGCGGGTGCGCAGCTGGTGCGCCGCCGCCTGCCGGGCGCGCACCAGCCCGGCCCGGGCGGCGGCCGCCGGCGCCGCCCCCGCCGGGCCGAGCAGCAGCCGCTCGTTGGCCAGCTGGTCCGGCCGCCAGCGCTGCTTGTACGGCTCCTGACCGCGCAGCAGGCCGAGCAGCGGGACGCCCACGCCGACCGTCTCGTCCAGCGCCGCGCTGAACAGCAGTCCGGCGATGTCCAGCCGCTCGCGCAGCACCGGGTGCGCCCCGTACATGTAGAGCCCGCCGAAGGACGGGCAGAGCAGCAGCAGGTTCACCGCGACCAGCTCACCGTCCAGGTGGAACTGGTGGACGGCGGCCCTGCCGGAGGCGACCAGTCCGGTGGTGGACTCGGTCAGGTGGCGGGCGAACCGCTCGGTGCGGTGCTCGGGCGTGACGCCGCGCGCCTGCCACTGCTGGAAGTGCAGCCGCAGCAGCCCCTCCAGCGCCTGCGGCACCTCGGCCGCCGGGGTGGCGCGGACCGTGACCCCGGCCTCGGCGATCTTGCGGAGCTTCACCCGGCTGCGCTGGGCGGTCTTGCCGGGCACCCGCTTGAGCAGCCGGTCCATCGGGACGGCCGGCAGGTACTGGCAGAGCGAGTCCCGGTAACGGCGGCGGCTGCCGCGCCACTGGGCGTACACCCGCTGCACCGCCGCCTCGGGGTGCACCTCGCGCAGCTCCAGCCAGTGCCAGGGGCGGGTGAGCGGGAGCGCGGCGGCGAGTTCGGCGGCGGCCCGGTCGGCGTGCTCGTCGTCGAGCAGGACGTCGGTGTAGTCGACCAGCCCGCCGCCGAGGCCGGTCAGGCCCCCGAACAGGCCGCCTCGGCGCACGAAGGCGCCCGCGCCGACCAGCCGGCCGTCCCGGCGGACCAGCACCACGAGCAGGCTGCCGGGGCGGCCGTAGTGGCGCCACCAGGAGCGCTGCCAGTCGGCGGCCTGGAAGAAGGTGGCGGTCCGGCAGCGGGCGGCCAGGTCGTCCCACTCCTCGGCGAGGGCGTCCAGGGCGTCGTCCTCGCGGCGCAGCTCGGTGGTCCAGGCCGGCGCCGCCGCCTGGGCGGGCAGGCTGCTTCTGCGGGTCTCGGTGCTCATCGGCCACTCCCGGCCGGGGCCTTGACCTGGACGGCGGGGGCCGACTGCTCGGCGGCGGGGGGCTGTGCCTCGACGGCCGGGGTCCGGTCCTGGGCCTGGGGCCGCTCCGCCGCCGCCGCCGCGGCTTCGGCGCCGGGCTGCCTGTCGGTCTTCACGTCGGTCTTCTTCTCGGCCTTCGGGCTTCTCGCCTTCACGGTCCTCCCCTTCTTCGCGCCCTCGCTCTTCGGCGGCTCGGCCGTGGCCTCGGGCTCGGACTTGAGCTCGGACTTGAGCTCGGACTTGAGCTCGGACTCGGGCTTGGGCTCAGGCTCGGGCTTGGGCGCGCTCTTGGCCTCGGCCGGTTCCTCGCGGCGCGGGCGGGGCGTCGCCGGGACGGCCGCCGGCGCGGGAGCGGCGGGAGCCTCGGCCGCCGGCGCGGCCTGCGGCGTCCGCGCCGCCTGCGACGCCCGCATGGCCCGCGCGGCCCGCAGCACCCGCGGCATCGCGGCGCTCCCGACCGCCTCCGGCGTCCCGGTACCGCCCCGGCGGCGGGTCATCATCACCAGGGCGCCCACCAGCAGCCCGGCCGCGCCGCCGACCGCGACGTCCAGCTTCCCGGAGGGCGTGGTCGGCTTGTCCGGCGCGGCGGCCGGGGACAGCGTCACCAGCCGGACGTTGGTGTCCTTGCTGCTGGTGTTGGCGAAGGCGACCAGCGAGCGGGCCACCGCGTCGGCGGTCCGGGCGGCCTCCTGGGGGCGCTGCCCGGTGCCGGTGATCTCGATCATCGGGGCGTCCGGGGAGGTCGTCCCGTGCACCAGGGACGCCAGGTCGGAGCGGGTGTGGCCGGTCTCCGCGGCCGCGACCGCGAGCACCTGCGGCTGGCCGGCCAGCCGACCGTACGCCTGGGCGAAGCTGGTCGCGATCGTGGCCTCCCCGGGGTTCTGCGCGACCACCAGGACGTAGGCGTTGGCGGCGTACGACGGGTGCGAGACGACGGCGTACCCGGCGCCGGCCGCGGCGCCCAGCGGAACCGCGAGCACCACCGGCCACCAGCGGCGGACCAGGCGGCGGGCGCTTCGGCGCGGTGTGGTCATGGGTTCTTGCTCCTTGGGTCTGGTACGGCGGTTCCGGCGGTGGCGGGCGGTCAGACGCGGGCCAGCCGGTCGTAGAGGGCGCCCAGGTCGGCGGCGACCCGGGCGATGTCGTAGTGGCCGACGGCCGGCGGGTGCGGCAGCGGGTCGTCGATGTGTTCGCTGAGCGGCCGCAGGTCGCGCAGCGCGGCGGTGTAGGCGGCCGGCTCGGAGGGGATGCGGCGGGCCTGCGGGGCGGCGCTGGGCGGCAGTTCGTCGAGCGCCGGGCAGGCGCTGTGCCGCACCGGCAGCCCGGCCGCGAGGCCCTCCAGGACGCCGAGGCCGAAGGTCTCCGCGGTGGAGGGGGCGGCCAGCACGTCCAGGGCGGCCAGCACTTCGGGCACGTCGTCGCGCTCACCGGCCAGCACCAGCCGCTGCCGCACGCCGAGTTCGTCGGCCCGGCGCTCCAGCGCGGCGCGCTCCGGGCCCTCGCCGACCAGCACCAGCCGAGTGGCCGGGTCGAGCTCGGCCAGCGCCTCGACCAGCACCTCGAAGCGCTTGCCGGGAACCAGCCGGCCCACCCCGCCGACCACCCAACTCCCCTGTGGCAGACCGAGTTCGGCCCGCACCCGGCGGCGGGCGGCGACCCGTTCGGCGGGCGGGAGGAGGTAGCGGGAGGCGTCGATGCCGTTCGGGATCAGCTCGATCCGGGCCGCCGGGACGCCCCAGGAACGCAGGGTCTGGGCGACCTGCCGGGAGACCGCGACGGTGGTGCTGCCGAGCCGTTCGGCCGCCAGGTAGAGGCCCTTGACGCCCCGGGTGACCGGGCGGCCCTCGATCACCCCGGCGTGCAGCGAGTGCTCGGTGGAGACCACCGCGCGCACCCCGGCCAGCCGGGCGGCCAGCCGGCCGTACAACTGCGCCCGGTAGAGGTGGGTGTGCACCAGGTCGTAGCGCCCGGCCCGGACCAGCCGGACCAGCCGGGGCAGCGAGCCGAGGTCCCGGTTGCCGCGCATGCCGAGGTGGTGGACGGTGACGCCGTCGGCGCGCAGCGCGGCGGCGACCGCGCCCGGGTTGGTCAGGGTGAGCACCTCGCACTGCTGGTGTTCCGGCAGGTGCCGCAGCAGCAACTGGAGTTGACGCTCGGCACCGCCGGCGGCGAGCCCGGTGACGATGTGCAGCACCCTCATGACCGGGGCTCCCGACGGCCGTGGCGCAGCTCGGTCACGGCATCGCGCAGCCGGTGCCGGCCCCGCTTGGCGCGCAGCCGCCAGGCGCCGTCACGGTCGCCGACGTAGCAGCGGGGCAGGGCGAAGCGGCCGGTGAGCGGGGAGTGCGCGATGGCGCAGGCGTGGTCGTACCCGGCGTCGCGCACGGCCAGGGTGGCGGGCAGGTCGACGGCGCCGTACGGGTAGCAGAAGCCGGTGACCGGGCTGCCGACGACCTCCTCCAGCAGGCGCCGGCTCTCCCGGGCCTGGACGGCGAGCACCTCGGCCGGCAGGCCGGGCAGCGCCCGGTGGCCGAGGCCGTGCGAGCCGATCTCCCAGCCGGCGGCGGCGAGTTCGGTGACCTCCCGGACGGTGAGCAGCTTCTTGCGCGGACCCTCGGCGTCCCAGTCGTTGTCCCGGCCGAGCAGGTCGGCGACCACGTACGCGGTGGCGGTGAAGCCGTACGCCCGGAGGATCGGCACCGCGTGGCGGGCGACGTCGGCGTAGCCGTCGTCGAAGGTGAGGCCGACCAGTCCGTCGTCCCGGCCGAGGGCGCGGGCCCGCATCAGCTCGCGGACGGAGACGCCGCGCCGGCCGCACCGGTGCAGCCAGGCGATCTGTTCGGCGAACCGCTCGGGACTGACGGCGAGCCGGTACGGGTCCTCCTTCTCGAACGCCACCGAGTGGTACATCAGGATCCACGGCGAGGCGGTGCCGGGGAGCGGCGGTTCGCCGGCCGGCCGGCGGCTCCTGGGCAGCCGTGGCCGGTGCGGCGGCGCGGTGCCGGTGCTCGCCCGGGCCGAACGGACGGTGCCCGGTTCATCGTCCATGGGGACGTTTCCCTTCTTCGGCGGCGGTTGACGGGTTCCGGACGGACCCCAGGGCCCGGGCGACGGCCAGGACCGGGCCGCGCACCTCGCGGGCGCCGAGCCCGGCGCCGAGGGCCGCGAAGGCCAGCGCGACGGTGAGGCCTCCGAGGAGGGTCGCGAGCAGGGGGTCGGCGGTCGGCCCGGCGACGGCCGCGCCGAGCGCGGCGGCCCCGGCGGCGGCGATCACCAGCCGGACGTGGCCGCCGAGCACCCGGCGCAGCCGCAGCGGGATGCCGCGCAGCACCAGGCCGTGCAGCAGCAGTGCGGCGGCGGCGGTGATGCCGGCCGCGTTGCCGGCGGCCAGCCCCAGGGCACCGAAGCGGGGCGTGGCGAGCAGTCCGGTGGCGACGGTGACGCCGAGGCCGAGCACCATCGCGGCGGCCGGGTACCAGTCCAGCAGCCGGCGGCGGCCGTCCCCGGTGCCCGGGTCGTCGGCCCGGCGGACCACCGGGCACAGCGAGAAGTAGGGGCGGATCATCACGCCGATCAGCGCCTGGGCGGGCAGGCCCACGCTGTACACCCGGATGACGTCCGCGGTGGCGGCGGTGTCGTGCGGGCCGAAGGCACCGCGTTCGAACAGCAGCGAGACCACCGGGGGGGCGCAGGCCATCAGGAAGGCGGTGCCGAGCAGGACGACGGCCACCGCCTGGCCGAGGTCCTTCTCCACCCGGTCGCGGGCGGCGGTGAGGTCCCCGGCGGCGAGCGCCCGGGCGACCAGCGGGAAGGTGACGGTGCAGATCAGGATGCCCGCCGTCATGGCGAGCTGGGAGACCTTGGCGGCGTAGTTGAGGTGCGAGATGGTGCCGGGCGGCAGCGCCGAGCCGAGGTAGCGCTCGGCGAAGACCTGGGACTGGCGGGTGAGGGTGAAGGCGGCCACCGGCAGCAGGGCGAGCGGCATCAGCACCAGGGCCCGGTGCGAACGGCGGCCGCGGCCGGTGTCGCGCCGGCCCTGGCGCAGGCGGCGCAGGAAGGGGCCGACCAGCAGACCGGCCATCAGCAGGCTGCCGGCCGCGACGCCGAGGGCGGCGGAGCGCACGCCGAGGCAGGAGTGGAGGCCGAGCAGGACGGCGAGGATGCCGAGGTTGTAGGCGACGTAGATGCCGGCCGGGGCGGTGAAGCGGTGGTGGGCGCGCAGCGCGGCGGCCAGGTAGCCGGCCACGCCGAAGGGCAGCACGGTGACCGCGGTGATCCGGGTGCAGGTGACGGCCAGGCCGGGGTCGGTGAGGCCGGGGGCGAGCAGGTCGACCAGTTCCGGGGCGCACAGGGCGGTGACCAGGGCGAGGCCGCTGAGCGCGATCAGCAGCCACGGCAGGGTGGCGCGGACCAGCTGGCGGACCGGGTCGGGGGCGTCCGGGTTCTCCTCGCGCAGCACCAGGGCGAGGGCGAAGGCGGGCACCATGAGGAAGGACATGGCGTCCTCGATCAGCAGCGGTGCGGCCGTCTCGGGGACGGTCCAGGCGACCAGGAAGGCGTCGGTGCCCTGGTTGGCGCCGAAGTACCGGGCCAGCAGGAGGTCTCGCAGCAGGCCGAGGCCGGAACCGGCGGCGCTGAGGACGGCGGTGACGCCGAAGGCCTTGGCGACGAAGCCGCGTCGGGAGGCCGGGGCGGGTTCGGCGGACGGGCCGTCGCCGGGGGTGGCGCGGGGGGCCGGGAGCGAGGAGGCGACGGTGGCGGGCTGGTCGGTGGTCACCGTGCCGCTCCGGTGGTCGTCGGCCCGGTGGTCGTCGGCCCGGTGGTCGTCGGCCCGGTGCTCGTCGGCCCGGTGGCGGGAGGAACGGGTGGGTGGGCGGCCGCGCGGGCGGCGAGGCCGAGGACGACGGAGGTCAGCACGGTGGTGGCGCCGCCGATGTCGGCGTACAGGAAGTCGACCAGCACCCAGGTGAGCAGGGCGAGGGCGGCGAGCCCGGGGCCCCGGCGGTGGCGCAGGCAGCCGATCAGCAGGGTGAGGAAGAGCGCGGCGTAGGCGGTGATGCCGATCAGGCCCTGCTCGCTGAGCACCAGGAAGTACATGTCGTGCGGGGAGAGCAGCGGTTCGCGCTGGAAGCCGATGGTGGAGTCGGCAGTGTCGCTGCCGGAGGACAGCCGCAGCGGGGCGTGGCTGTCGCGCAGCTGCTGGAAGGCCTTCGGCCCGGCTCCGTGCACGGGGTGGTCCTGCCAGATCCGTCCGGCGGTGGACCACAGGTCGTACCGGTCGGAGACGGACTGGTCGGGGGCCGCGGAGACGGAGCCGATCGAGCTGAGCCGCTTGGTGACGCCGGAGCCGCCGAGGCCGAGGCCGCCGACCAGGACGACCGCGGCGGCCAGGCCGAGGACCGCGCCGCGCACCAGCAGCCGGGCGTCGGCGCGCAGCAGCAGCACGGTGGCGGCGAGGCCGGTGGCGATCCAGCTGCCGCGGCTGAAGGAGACGGCCAGCGGGAAGACGAGGAAGGCGGCGGCGGCGAACATCGCGCGGCGCAGCCGGGCGTCGCCGCCCGGTCCGCGCTCGCCGAGGCCGAGCGCGAGGGCGGCGAGCAGCCCGTAGCTGACCACGCTGGACATCGCCATGATGTCGAGGGCGCCGAACGTGCCGACGGCCCGGATCGGCTGGCCGGTGTAGGAGGCCCCGGTGTGGGTGAGGTACTGCTTCGCGCCGACCACGCCCTGGATCAGTGCGGCGAGCACGAAGGAGCCGAGGACCAGGCGCTGGTCGGTGCGGTCGCGCAGCGAGCAGAGGACGGCGGCGGGGACCAGGACGAACACCTGGGTGAGGCGGACGAAACCGGTGACGCTCGCGGCCGGGTCGATCGAGCCGACGGTGGCGACGGCGGCGGCGACCACGATCGCGCCGAACAGCGCGCAGGTGGTGCGGCTGATGACGGGCAGGCGTCCGCGCAGCAGGTCGAGCGCGGTGAGGGCGACCAGGGCCAGTGAGGCGAGGTCGGCGGCGGTGACGTGGACGGCGGCGGCGACGTCCTTGTCCCCGGTGGGCACGCAGACCAGCAGGACGGTGACCGCGGCCAGCGGGCTGGTGCGCCGCGCGAGCGCGGGCAGGGCCCCGCGTAAGGCCGGGCGGTGGAGGGCGGGGACGGTCAGGGCCACGCGCGGTCAGCTCCCGTCCGGGTGGAGCATCAGGACCGCGGTGCGGCACAGGATCTTGACGTCCTGCCAGAGGCTCCAGCTCTCGATGTAGCGGTTGTCGAAGCGGGCCCGGTCCTCGATGGAGGTGTCCCCGCGCAGGCCGTTGACCTGGGCCAGGCCGGTGAGGCCGACCGGGACGCGGTGACGGTCGGCGTACTCGGGGTAGGCCTGGCCGAACCTCATGACGAAGTACGGCCGTTCGGGGCGCGGGCCGACCAGGCTCATGTCGCCGCGCAGGACGTTCCACAGCTGGGGCAGCTCGTCCAGCGAGCTCTTGCGCAGCAGCCGGCCGACGGCGCCCATCCGGTGGTCCTGGGAGATGTTCCAGAGGGTGGCGGACTCGTGCTCGTCGCTCGGGCGCAGGGTGCGGAACTTGAGGACGGTGAAGACCCTGCCGTCCAGGCCGGTGCGCTGCTGGCGGAAGAGCACGCCGGGGCCGGTGTCGAAGCGGACGGCGAGCGCGCAGAGCACCAGGACGGGGGCGAGCAGCAGCAGGCCGAACGCGGCGGCGGTGACGTCCAGGGCGCGCTTGGCGGCCCAGCCGGGGCGGCGCCGCGCGGGGCGGCCGACCCGCAGGCAGGGGAAGCCCCACAGGTGGTCGCCTCCGGTGACCGGGGTGGTGGGCAGCGAGCCGTACTCGCGCAGCGCGGGCACCAGCCAGACCTGGCAGCCGAGCCCGGCGGCGTCGCGCAGGGTGGCGGCGGTCTCGGCCTCGTCGGCGGTGGCGATCACGTGCTGGACGCCGTGCCGGCGCACCTCGCGCTCCAGTGCCTCGCGGCCGCCGAGGACGGGCAGGTCGGTGTCGCCGGGCAGCAGCGGCGGGTCGGCGTCGAGGTAGCCGACCGGGCGCATCCCGTACTCGCCGTGCTCGCGCAGGGCGGTGGCGACCCGGCGGCCGAGCCGTCCGGCGCCGACCACCAGGACGGGGGTGGGGCGGCTGCGGCGGACCCGCCGGACCAGGTGGTAGAGGACGGCGCGGCCGACGGCGACGATCAGCAGCTGGGCGCCGAGCAGGACGGTGAGCCGGGCGGGGCTGGCCGGGCCGCAGTCGGGCCAGCGGTCGCCGAGACAGCCGGACAGGGTGACGGCGAAGGCGGTGGCGACCACGGCGCGGGCGGTGAGGGCGGGCAGTTCGTCCAGGACGGACAGGGTGAGCCGGGAGCGGTAGAGGCCGCCGGACAGGTTGAGCAGGAGCAGCAGGGGCAGGACGGCGGGGACGCCGAGCAGTGGGTCGAGCGGGGCGGTCGGGTCGACGGCGCGGTTGGCGATGCCGCCGGCGGAGCACAGCGCGATGATGTCGGCCTGGACCAGGGCGAGCGACAGGGCGAGCCGGGAGCGGACCGCCCCGCGGGGCCGGCGCGGCGAGGGGACCACCCCGGGCTGTGCCGCTCCCGCCGGCCGGTCGAGCAGCCCGGTGGCGGGCCGGCGGGGGCCGGAGAGAGGACCCCCCGCACGCGGCACACTGTCGTGGTCAATGGTCATCAGCGCACGATCTCCCCTGCTGTGTGCCCGGGGTGACGGTGCCCCGGCACCGGCTGGCGCGGGGCTGCCGTCCCGGCCCGGTGGGCGCGGTCCTGACTGCGCCTGCTGCCGCTGGCGGCTTCCGGATGTCCGCCGGCGGGGCCGATCGCGAAGGAACCGGTCACGAAGGAGTCGGTAGCGCGGGGCTCAGCCGTGAATTTCCGGCATGAAATCTGAACGAAGCAGGCAAAATCCGACAATACAGAACCGGGCCGTACAGGCCGGAAGTTGACTTGCCGATTCATTCCAGCCGCCCATTAATAGGTATTTCGGATTTAACGCCTCGCCTCCGTATCCGGTCGAGGATACGAATACGACAACACCGGAAGCGGCGGGCATTCACGGCATGTGAAACGATCAGATCCGCTCTGGGACACGGGCCCTGCGCCGCCCCGACGCCGGTCCCGCGCCCAGCAGATGGCGGTAGAGAACGTCCACCTGTTCGACCACGGTGCGCACGTCGTGCCGGCCCACCACGTGGTCGCGCAACCGGGCGCCGCGCCGCTCGCATTCGATCGGATCGATCAACGCGTCCCCCATTCGGGTGGCGAGGGCCTGCGCGTCCTCCGGCGGGACCACCGCCTGCGCCAGCTCGGACGGCGGCAGGCACTCCCGGGCGCCGGGCACGTCCGTCAGCAGCACCGGACGGGCGGCCGCCATCGCCTCCAGCGGGGCCAGCGCCATCCCCTCCCAGCGCGAGGGCAGCACCACCAGATCGGCCGCCGCCAGCCACGGGCGCGGGTCCGGCACGTCCCCCACCAACCGGATCCTGGCGGGCTCGGCGGTCCGCCGGACCAGCTCCGCCACCCGCTGCTCCTCCGGCCCGCCGCCGACCAGCGCCAGCCGGGCCCGCGGCACCCGGCGCAGCACCTCCGGCCAGGCGGCCAGCAGCACGTCCTGGCCCTTCTGCCGGCACAGCCGACCGACGCACACCGCGAGCGGGGCGTCCAGGTCCAGCCCGAGCGCGATCCGGGCGGCGCGGCGGTCGGCGGGCGCGTAGTGGCGCACGTCCACGCCGTTGGGCACCACCGCCCAGTCGGCGTGCAGCCCGGCCGCCACGCCGTCGGCCCGCTCCTGGACGCTGACGCACAGCAGCCGGTGCGCCCAGCGGGTCGCGAAGCGCTCCCAGCGCAGGGTGGCGGCGGCCAGCGCGCCGTCGACGGCGGCGAAGGACCAGGCGTGCGGCTGGAAGACGGTCGGCACCGCGCCGCGCACGGCGAGCCGGCCGGCCAGCCCGGCCTTGGCGCTGTGCAGGTGGACCACGTCGGGCGCGGCCGCCCGGACGATCCGGCGCAGCCGCCAGGCCTCGGCGGGGGTGCCCGGGCCCGGCGAGCGCCGCGCGGACCAGTCCTGGACCAGCGCGCCCACCGCGGCGGCCTCCCCGGCCAGCCGCCCGTCGCGCGGGCAGGCGACCAGGACCCGGTGACCGGCCTCCCGCTGCCCCCTGACCAGATCGGCGACGACGCGGGCGACCCCGCCGTCCACCGGTTGCGAAATGTGAAGGATCGTCATATGCACGGCGGCGAGCCTAGGGTGGCTCCCCCGCGCCGGGTGGCTCTCGTCACCCGCAGGTGGCGGTTCGGCCACCCGTACGGCTTTCGGCTCGTACGGGAGACCGAACCGCTCGAATCCGCACGCGATTCGATCGCTTCGATGGATCCACGCGCGCGAATCGCATGGTGGACGATTCCGGCGGGACCCCGACGGGCTCGGCGAGCCCGGGAGGGCTCAGCGAGCCCGGGAGGGCTCAGCGAGCCCGTGGTGGGCCCGGGAGGGCCCGCGAGGGGTCAGCGGACCTCGGCGGCGAGGTTGGCCAGCACCTGGTCGTGGATCCGGTTGAGGCCCTTCGGGGCGAAGGTGCGCTCGAAGAAGCCGCCGATGCCGGTCGCGCCCTGCCAGGTGGCGGTCACGGTGACTTTGGAGCGGCCCTCGCCGACGGCCGAGACCGTCCAGGTGATCACCATGCTGGAGTTGGCGTCCTTCTCCACCAGCTGGTCGGGCTCGGGCGCGGAGACGGTGAAGAGGCAGTCGCGCACCCGCTTCTCGGTGGCCTGGAGCTTCCAGTGCACCTGGGTGCCGGCACCGGTGCCGCCGACCCGCACCTCGTACTCGCTGTACTGCGCGGGCAGCAGCTTCGGGCGGGTCACCTGGTAGTCGGCCAGCGCCTCGTACACCCGCTCGGGGGCGGCGTCGTAGACGCGCTCGGTGGTGGCCTGCACCTGTCCCATGGACTTGCTCTCCTCGTGTGGTGGGAACCGCTCTGTCCGGCAAGCCAATCACAGGCTCACACCCGCGACGCGGCGGGATAGGGTGGCCGGTGTGCTCGATCTGGTGACTGCTGTGCGCTACGTCGACCCGCTGCGGGCCGGCGGTTCCGTCCCCGGTGTGGTGGAGACCGACGACCTGGGAACGTACGTGGTCAAGTTCACCGGGGCCGCGCAGGGCCGCAAGGCGCTGATCGCCGAGGTGATCGTGGGCGAGCTGGCCCGGCGGCTGGGTCTGCGGGTGCCGGAGCTGCGGCTGGTGGACTTCGACCCGGCCGTCGCCGCGGACGAGCCGGACACCGAGATCCAGGACATGCTCAAGGCCAGCTCCGGCCTCAACCTCGGGATGGACCTGCTGCCCGGCGCGCGGGACTTCCGGCCGGGGATGATCGCGGTGGACTCCGCCGAGGCCGGCCGGGTGGTCTGGCTGGACGCCCTGACCGGCAACGTCGACCGCACCGTGCACAACCCCAACCTGGTGGTCTGGCACGGGCGGCTCTGGCTGATCGACAACGGCGCCGCGCTGATCTTCCACCACCGCTGGGCGGGGGCCGGGGCGGCGGTCGGCAAGCGGTACGACCTCAGCGCCCACGCGCTCGGCGGCTCGGCCCCGGACGTCCGGCTGGCCGACGAGGAGCTCGGGCCGCTGGTCACCGTGCCGCTGCTGGAGGAGGTCGTGGCGCTGGTCCCGGACGAGTGGCTGGCCGACGAGCCCGGCTTCGACTCGGTGGACGCGGTGCGGCACGCCTACGTCACCCACCTGGCCGCCCGGGTGGTGCTCTCCGAGGAGTGGCTGCCGGAGGGCTTCGCCACGCCCGAGCAGCTGCGCGAGGCGGAGCGGCGGCAGGCCGCCCGGACCAGGGCGGGGCGGCCGGCCTGGCTGCGGGAGGTGCCGGACCTGCACGGCAAGCCGTCGGTGGAGACGGTCTGGGACCACCACTTCGACGAGGGGTAGCACCGGGCGCGGGGCCTTGGCGCCCTCGCCCGCGCCCGAACGGCGGCCACGCGTGACCGGCCGGTGGGCGAACGCGGCCGGGGAGCGGGACCCAGTGGTCCCGCTCCCCGGCTCTACTGTTCAGAGGTGTCCGCGGTCAGCGCGTCAGCGCCACCACTGGACCGCCTTCTCGGCGTTGACGAGGCCCGCGCCGTAGAAGCCGTTGTCGTCCGCGCCGCCCTCACAGGTGGCCTTCCAGGTGCCGGCACCGCCCGGGTTGAACTCGCCGGTCGGGCACGGGACGGACTCGGCGTGGCTGGTCAGCATCTCGGTCAGCTCGTCCGGGCTGGCCCACGGGAAGGTGCTGGCGAGCAGCGCGGCCACGCCGGCGACGTGCGGGGTGGCCATCGAGGTGCCCTGCATGTAGCCGTACTTGCCACCGGGGATGGTGGAGCGGATGCGGCCGTCCTTGTCCGGGGTGTTCGGGAACTGGAAGCGGCGGTCGCCACCCGGCGCGGTGACGGACACGACGCCCTTGCCGTAGCTGGAGTAGTACGACTTGACGCCGTCGGAGCCCACCGCGGAGACGGCGACGACGCCGGGCAGCTCGGTCGGCAGCGACAGGCAGTCGTTGGTGACCGGGCGGGTGCCGGGGGTGGTGTCGTCCGGGCTGGCCACGTCGACGGTCTTGTGGGCCAGGTCGATGTTCTCGTTGCCCGCGGCGGCGACGTTGAGGACGCCCTTGCGCTGCGAGAAGGCGACGGCCTTGCGGACGGCGTCCGAGATCGCGGCCTGGTCCTTGTCCGTCTTGCAGTTGAACATCCACGGGTCGACGAAGTAGCTGTTGTTCGTCACCTTGAAGCCGTGCTCGCCGGCCCAGACGAAGCCGCAGACCGCGTTCTCCGGGTAGATGAACCCACCGTCGTCGACGACCTTGACGGCGGCCAGCTTCACGTTCGGCGCGACGCCGACGATGCCCTTGCCGTTCTTGGCGGCGGCTATGGTGCCGGCCACGTGGGTGCCGTGGTCGCTGGTGGTCGGCTGCCAGGCCTTCCAGTCGGTGTTGGTCCTGCCGTCGATGCAGGAGACCGACTGCGAGGCGTCCACGTTGGCGGCCAGGTCCTCGTGGGTGGCGTCGATGCCGGAGTCCAGCACGCCGACGGTGACGTTGCGGCTGCCGAGCGAGATCTTGTGCGCCTTGTCGGCACCGATCTGACGCATGTCCCACTGGTAGGCCTCGTCCGGGTCCTCACCCGGGGCGGCGGCCGTGGTGGCCGACTCGGTGGCGACCTCGGCCTTGCCCTGGTCGGAGGCCTGGATGCCCTTGGTGCGGCTGGCGCCGACCGAGTCGACGCCCTTGGCCAGGCGCAGCTTCTCGGCGAACTTGGTGTCGTTGGAGCGGGCGACGATGACGCCGACCTGCTCGTACGACTGGACCACGGTGCCGCCGAGGCCGGTGATGGCCTTCTCGACCTTCTGCACCTGGCCGTGGTTGGCCTTGGTGTTGACGACGTAGCTCATCAGCGGACCGGTCGTCGAGTCGGCCGTGGGGGCCGCGACAGCGGTGCCGGCCGGCAGCGCGAGGGCGCCCGCGGTGGCGAGCACGACGCCCACCGCCGCGTACCGGGTACGGCTGATCCGAGGAACACGCATGAGGGTTGGCCTCCCGGCTCGTCAGGCGGCAGCTGCCATCGGCAGATGCGCTGGGAATGACCGGGACGCTAATGAATATTTGGTTATAAGCGCAAGAGGTAGTCATCTAATCGTCACATCTTGACCAGGAGTAGGGGTTACCCGCGCCCGAGGCCCAACAAGGGAAACAGAGGTCAAGAGTGTTAAAAAGTGATGGTTCGCCGACGTGCGGCCACAGCCGTCACGACATCCCCCACCAGCACGGATCGCACCCCTACAACGCGTACAGTCGACGCGCGTTGCCGGCCGCGACCGACCGTGCCACCCGCTCGGCGTCGGCCGCGGAGCAGGCGCCGTCGGCGCGCCAGCCGGCGAGCACCGCACCCAGTCCGTACCGGAACTGACAGGTGCCCACCAAATAGAGTTCGGGCAACCCGTAGGCGTCGGTGGAGAACAGCATTTTGCCGAACGGGGCCAGCTCCAGCATCTCGCCCAGCACCGCGGCCACCCTCGGCCCGGTGTAGGAGGCCGTCAGCCCGAGGTCGGTGTACACCGTCGGGAAGGCCTGGGCCAGCCAGGCGGCCTGCCGGTGGTACGGGTAGCCGTGCAGCAGCACCAGCGGGACTCCGGCGGGCTCGGCGGCCCGCACGAAGTCCGTCAGCAGCGAAGGGTCGGCCCGGTGCAGGGTGAGGTCCGGATCGCCGAAGCCGGTGTGGAGTTGGAGCGGCAGGCCGAGTTCGGCGCAGACGTCCACCGCCGTCCAGAGCAGGTGGTGCAGCAGGACCGGGTCGGTCAACCGCCGCCGACCGCCGCGCAGGTGGGCACCGGCCGCGGCCACCACGGCCGCGGCGGCGGGGCGTTCGGCGGGGGCGGCCAGGCCGTGCCGGTAGGCCAGCACCGACTTGACCGCGACAGCCCCGGCGGCGGCCGACCCGAGCGCCTGGGCGACGGCCCGCGGCCACTGTCCGGCGCCGGCCGTCACCGTCTCGGCGACCGATTCCAGCCGGACCACCTCGCGCACCGACGCCCCGGTGGCCTCGGCGAGTTCGGTCAGCGGCAGCAACTCGTGGCCGGCGGCGGTGGCCGGCCCGGTGTCCACCAGGCAGGTGTCCAGCCCGGCCGCCGCCAGCAGTCGCCCGGTGGCCTCGACCGCGCCCAACTCCCGCCGCCGGGCCAGGTAGTCGGCGGCCGGGGCGTGCGCCGGCAGGCCGAGCGCGGGCGGGCACCAGCGCCGCACCGCGAGGCCCAGCGCGCTGTCGAAGGGCGAACAGCCGGGGGCGGGCGGCCGGTCGGACTCGGTGAGCAGCCCGGCCAGGGCGTCGTCGGTGAGCTCGGCCGCCACCACGCTGTGGCAGTGGTGGTCGACCAGGACGAGCTCCTCCGGCCGCGCCACCGGTCAGTACCGCCAACGGGTGGCCGCGACCAGCTCCTCGGGAGTGACGGCCGCGTACGCGTCCCGCTCGGCCCGGCGCACCGCCAGCACCGCCTGGTAGAGCGGCTCGCCGAGCGCCTCGCGCAGCACCGCCGAGCGCTCGTACGCGGTGATCGCCTCCGCCGGGCTGACCGGCAGCCGGGGCACCGTGCCGGGCTCGGCGGCCGCCGGATCCCCGGTGAACTCCGGTGGCAGCGCGCGGCGTTGGTCCAGCCCGGCGAGGCCGGCGGCGATCACCCCGCCGACCGCCAGGTACGGGTTGGCGCTCGCGTCGAAGCACTTGACCTCGGCGTTGGCCGCGGCGGCCCGCTCCCCGGTGGAACCCGTCACCAGACGCAGCGCGGCCTCGCGGTTCTCCAGGCCCCAGCACTGGTAGGCGCCGGCCCAGTGCGAGGGCACCAGCCGCAGGTACCCGGCCGGGCTGGAGCAGCCCAGCACCAGCAGCTCGGGCAGGGCGTCGAGCACCCCGGCGAGGAACCCCTCGGCCTCGGCCGTCAGGCCGTGCGGGCCGGGGCCGCCGTGGCCGAGGTTGCGCTCACCGCGCCAGAGACTGACGTGCAGGTGCCCGCCGTTGCCGACGGCGCCGGCCTCGACCACCGGGGCGAAGGAGACCCGCAGGCCGTGCCGGGCGGAGACGGCCCGGACGGTGTGCCGGACCAGGACGGAGGTGTCGGCGGCGGCGACGGGGCCCTCGGGGGCGACCGAGACCTCGAACTGGCCCGGGGAGTACTCGGGGTGGATCTGCAGGACGTTCAGCCCCTGCCGGCCGAGGGCGCGCAGGACGTCGCGCAGGTAGTCGGAGAGGTCGGTGACCCGGTGCATCCCGTACGCCGGACCGTACGTCGGGTACTGCGGGGCGTCCTGCGGGCCCTCCTGCGGGGCGCCGGGCAGGGCGACCGTCCACTCGACCTCGATGCCGGCCTTGAGGCCCAGGCCGCGCGCGGCGGCCGTGGCCTCGGCCCGGCGGGCGAACAGCCGCTGGCAGCCGGGGTGCGGGGTGCCGACCTGGGTGTACCTGTCCCCCGGGGCCCAGGCCCAGCCGGGCTGGGCGGCCAGCGGGACGATCCGGTCGAGGTCCGGGTAGAGCCTGAGGTCCCCGGTGGGGCCGCCGATGATCGGACTGGTGGTGATCGCGTCGTCGGCGAGGAACACGTCGAAGCACGGTGCGGTGCCGACGCCCCACTGCGCGGCGTGCACCAGACCGCCGAGCGGCACGGCCTTGACCCGGGTGATGCCGGCGTTGTCCACCCAGGTGACGGCCACCGCCTCGACGGCCTCGGTGCGCAGCCGGTCGACGGCCGCCTCGGCGCGCCGGGCCCGCTCGTCGCGCGGTGGCAGCGCGACGGCCGCCGCGGCGGCGGCGACGAGCCGTTCGGCGGTGACGGGCGGCTCGGCGGGACCGGGCGCGGTGGGGCCGGCGGTGGCGGTTCCGGGGGTCATGCCCTCATGCTGCCCCGCCGGCCGGGGCCGGGTAACTCCCCTATCGGGTGGTCCTCTTGGCGGCCCTGCTCATCCGTTCACTCGTTCGGGGCGAACCTGGCGGTCAACTCCCCCGCGGTGATCCGCTCCAGGGTGTCCGGGGCGGCGTCGGTCGGGCCCGGGTAGAGCCGGTAGAGCGTCCCGCCCAGCTCGACCGGCGCGGGCACGTCGGCGTGCACCAGCGCGGCGAACGCCCGGGTGCCGGCCAGGCGTTCGGCGATCAGCCGGCCGGTGTCGTCCGGCCGCTGCTCGGTGCGCCGGTCGCTCCGGTGGCGGGCGCGCACCCGCTCGGCGAAGGCGCTCACCGGCTCGTCCGCGCCCCGCCGGTAGACGTCGAGCCCGAGGCCGGTCCGGTCGCGGACCAGCACCTCGGAGCTGCCCGCCGCGGCGGTGGCGCAGGCGAGGTCCCACAGGGTGGCCCGGGCGCCGGGGGCGAAGTGTCCGAGCACGTCGGCGGCCAGCGAGCCGATCCGCGCGTGGTGCCGGGCGAGGTTGTGGAACCCGCTGTCGGCACCGACGTTGAGGTCGGTCCAGGTGTAGTCGCGGCGCTGGAGGTCGACGATCACCGGCACGCAGATCCTGGCGTCCCCGGCGAGATCGAGGCGCTGGCGCACGCTCCTGGGGTGGAAGCCGCCCTTGCGCGTGCGGGCCGCCTCGGACGGGGTCAGGGTCATGAAGCCGGCGAAGGCGTGGGTGAGGTCCTCGAACGGGACGTCGTTGTAGCTGAACACCACGACCACGGCGTACCGGGCCCGGGCCTCGCCCAGCGCCCGCAGGTCGAGGTCGACGAACTCGGTGGCGCCGTGCGGCGGCGGGGCGGTGGTGAAGTCCCCGGAGTGGACGGCGGCGCGCGGACCGAGGACCAGCCGGGTGTAGTCGCACAGGCCGGTGAACTGCCACTGCTCGTCGTAGAAGGCGACCGACAGGTCGAGGTCGACCCGCTGGTGCGGGCGCTGCGTCCAGTGCACGAACAGCCGCAGGTGCTGCCCGTCCGGCAGCCCCTGCACGCTGCCGCGCGGCACGGCGACCAGGGACTTGGCGCTGGCGCGCTCGGCGAAGGGCACCACCAGGTCGGCCAGCGCGGCGTCCAGCACGGCCACCTCGTAGCGGCCCGCCTCCCGCGCCGTCCGCTCGGCCCGGCGCAGCAGTTCGGCCTCGATCAGGGCGCAGACCGGCGCGCCGAGGGCGGCCGGGACGACCGTGCCCCAGTCGGAGCGGGAGTGCGCCGAGGCGACCCGGCCGCGCGGGAAGTACAGCCGCCGCTCGCCGGCCCGGCGCGGCGCGCGCAGCCGCCCGTACGCACCGAGCAGCGGGCCGGGCGCGACCGCGCGCAGCGCTCCCGGCAGGGCCTCGGCGAGTTCGGCGGGCAGCGGCTCGCCGGGGCTCCAGTCGGCGTGCACCCGCAGCAGGTGGTGCAGTCGGCGCACCAGTTCGCCCGGGCGGCGGGCCAGCAGCCGGACGGCGGCGGGCAGGTCGCCCTGTCCGAGGGCGTGCTCGACCCGGGCGGCGAAGGTCTCCACGGTCAGCCGGGTGTGGCCGCCGGGCGTCTCGCGCACCCGCAGCGGGGCGGGCGCCTCCCGCAGCAGCGGGCCGAGGCCGTGCAGGTCCAGATCGCTCTGCCGGACCACCGCGAACGCGGCCGCCGCGTACGGGAAGCGGGCGCGGTGCTCGTACGGGTGCAGCAGTTCGCCGGCGCGCAGCCAGGGCTCGCGGTGGCGGCGCAGGTCCTCGGCGAGGGTGCCGACCGGGAGCGCGTCCAGGACGGCGAGCAGTTCGCGGCGCAGCGGGCGGGGCAGGTTGCGCAGGCGCAGCGTGCGGGCGGTCTGCGGCAGCAGGTCGGGTTCGGCGCCGGACCACGCCCAGATCAGCCGCAGCACGTCGGTGGCGGTGGTGAGGTGGGCGGCGAGCAGCGGGCGGACGGTCTCCCGGTCGCGGTGCAGCAGGGTGGCCAGCACGGTGGCGCGGATCTCCCGGACGGGGATCTCGGCGGGCAGCCAGCCGGCCGGGTCGGCCGGGGCGTGCCGCAGCAGCAGGGCGAGGTCCTCGCGGTCCTGCGGGCTCAGCGGGGTCCGCCGGGCGAGCAGGGCGGCCAGCGCGGCGCCGGCGAGTGCGGCCGTGTCGGCGGCCTCGGCCAGGCGCAGCGGCTTGAGCAGCTGACCGGGCCGCAGTTCGGCGGCGGCGTTGCGGGCGGCCCTGGTGTCGAGCGCCAGGTGGCGCCGGCGCTCCAGCGGGACGTGGCAGAAGGGGCAGCTGTCGCCGCGGCCCTGCTCGACCAGTTCCTCGTGGCACTCGCCGCACAGCAGGTGGGCGCACGGGGCGAGGGCGCCGACCCCGGCCTCCAGGCTGCTCCGCGCGCAGCTCAGGCAGATCTGGCCCGCCTGGCAGAGCAGGAAGCCGCGGATCATCGCGGAGTAGGAGGCGTGGGCGTGCGAGGGCACGGAGCCGGGGAAGCCGCGGAACAGCGGCTGGTGCGGACGGTCGGCGCCGAGCTCGGCGTCGATCCGCTCCAGCAGTCCCGCCCCGTTCTCGGCGAGCGCCTGCGGGCGGAGCCGCCCGAGTGCGGCCCGCAGCGGGGCGGTCAGGACGTATCCGCGCCGCACCAGGTCGGCCTCCAGGGCCACCAGGCCCCTGGCCGTCCACGGGTCGGGCTCCTCGGGCGCGGCCGGGCCCGGGACCAGGACCGTCCCGTGACGGCGCAGCAGGTAGGCGGCCAGTGCGGCCTCGGGCACCACGGCGTTCTGCTTCTTCACTGCTCTTCCCCCGGTGGATACGACAAAGCGGGGGCGGAGAGTGGGCGCACTCGGGTCATTTTGGAGATGAGTGAGAAGGAAGCACGCCGCGGAGCCGCCCCCGCGTCGGTCACCCTAGCGAAAGCCCGCCCGCGACCCGAACGGTTTTCCGCCCACGCCCTCTTCCTACTCGCGAGTAGCTTCGCTACAGTGGCCGGACACGCACCTCCGCCGGGCTTCGGGAGCCGCACCGGCGGCAGGCCGCGGTCGCCGTTTCTCCGGCGCCCGCGCGGTGCGCCTTCACCGGCAGGTGCCGCGGACCGCGGCGGGCCGGGTTCCTCCTCGTATCAGAGCCGCTTCCTTCACCTTCGAGCGCCTGAGCACCACGGCACATCCGCAGTTCGGCCGGAGCGGACCGGCCGCTGCCCGGGTGCGCCGAACCCCGTCATCTCCCCAGCCCCCGCGCGTGGACCCTCCTCCTCCGGCGGCGGCCGCCCCCGGCGTGCGCCCGGGCGCGGCGGCGTGCCCGCCGGAGCACGCGCGGGCCCTTCATGACTAGGAGTCAGGACAGATGGAGCGTCCCTTCCCCACTGTCGCCGTCGTCGGCCTCGGCACGATGGGTGCCGGCGTCGCGGTGGCGGTCGCCAAGAGCGGCCGCCGGGTGATCGGCATCGAGGCCACCGAGGACTCGGCCGCCCGGGCGCTGGCCCGGATCGAGGAGGCCACCGCGCACGCGGTGGACCGGGAGCGGCTGACCGCCGAGGAGCGCGCCGGGCTGCTGGCCCGGATCTCCGTCGGCCACGAACTGGCCGCCGCCGCCGGGGCGGACCTGGTGATCGAGGAGGTGCCCGAGCAGCTGGAGCTGAAGCGGGAGGTCTTCGCCGAGCTGGACCGGATCTGCCCGCAGACCACCGTGCTGGCCACCGGCACCACCGCACTGTCGGTGACCCGGATCGCCGCCGCGACCTCCCGCCCGGACCGGGTGCTGGGCCTGCACTTCTTCAACCCGGTGCACACCATGAAGCTGGTCGAGGTGGTCCGCACCGTGCTGACCTCCCCGCGGACCGCCGAGGACGCCGCCGAGTTCGCCCGCGACCTCGGCAAGGAGCCGGTGGCGGCCGGCGACCGGGCCGGCTTCGTGGTGAACGGCCTGCTGTTCGCGTACCTGAACCAGGCCGCCGCGATGTTCGAGTCCAAGTACGCGTCGCGGGAGGACATCGACGCCGCGATGCGGCTCGGCTGCGGCCTGCCGATGGGCCCGCTGGCGCTGCTCGACCTGATCGGCGTCGACACCGCCCGCACCGTGCTGGAGGCGATGTACGAGCAGTCCCGGGACCGCCTGCACGCGCCCGCCCCGATCCTCGGCCAGCTGGTCGCCGCCGGGCTGCTGGGCCGCAAGAGCGGGCGCGGCTTCTACACCTACGAGGCGCCGGGCTCGTCCCGGGCCGTGGACGCGGCCACCGGGCCGGGCCTGCCGAAGGTGCCGGGCCGGGAGGTGCGCAGCGTCGGCGTCTGCGGCTCGGGGACGATGGCCACCGGCATCGCCGAGGTCTTCGCCAAGGCCGGGCACCCGGTGCTGCTGGCCGCCCGCAGCCAGGAGAAGGCCGAGCGGGCCAAGGCGCAGCTGGCGAAGTCGCTGGAGCGCTCGGTCGCCAAGGGCCGGCTGACCGACGAGCAGCGGGACGCCGCGCTGGCGCTGGTCACCCCGGTCGGCCGGTACGCCGAGCTGGCCGACGTGGACCTGGTGGTCGAGGCGGTGGCCGAGGACCTGGCGGTCAAGCGGGAGCTGTTCGCCACCCTGGACAAGATCGTCAAGCCGGGCGCGGTGCTCGCCACCACCACCTCCTCGCTGCCGGTGATCAGCTGCGCGACCGCCACCACGCGGCCGCAGGACGTGATCGGCATGCACTTCTTCAACCCGGCCCCGGCGATGAAGCTGGTCGAGGTGGTCTCCACCGTGCTGACCTCGCCGGACGTCACCGCCACCGTGCTGGAGCTGACCGCCAAGGTCCGCAAGCACCCGGTGGAGTGCGGCGACCGGGCCGGCTTCATCGTCAACGCGCTGCTCTTCCCCTACCTGAACGACGCGGTGCGGATGCTCCAGGAGCACTACGCGACGGTGGACGACATCGACACCGCGATGAAGCTCGGCTGCGGCTACCCGATGGGCCCGTTCGAGCTGCTGGACGTGGTCGGCCTGGACGTCTCGCTGACGATCGAGCAGGTGCTGCACCAGGAGTTCCGCGAGCCCGGCCTCGCCGCCGCGCCGCTGCTGGAGCACCTGGTCGCGGCGGGCTGCCTGGGCCGCAAGACCGGCCGCGGCTTCCGCGACCACGCGCGCCGATGACCACGCCGCAGCCGTACGGATCCCCGCCGCCCGGGGCGCAGCCCCACGGCGGGGCTGCCTCCGGCAACGGCACCCCGCCGTACGGCCCCGCGTCCTCGGCGTCCTCCGCGTCCTCCGCGTCCTCCGCGTCCTCCGCGCGCCCCGGCTGGAGCCCCGGGACGGTGTCCGCCCGCTGGCCCCGTCCGGCCGTGACCGGCCCGGTCGCGCCGGTGCGGCGGGGAAGGGCCGTGGCCGCGCCGTCCGGGCCGTGTAGCGTTCCGGACATGGATCGGGTTCAGTCAACCTCCCCGCAGCACCCCGCCGGGCCGCACGGCGGCGCCGACCGGACCGCCCCCTCGACCGGGGGCACCGGGCCGGACGGCGGGCCGGGCAGCCGCCGGGCGGCGGCACAGCGCCAGCAGATGCGCCAGGACCTGGCCACGGCCGCGATGGAGCTGTTCGCCTCGCAGGGCTACGAGGAGACCACGGTCGACCAGATCGCGGCCGCCGCCGGGGTGGCCCGGCGCACCTTCTTCCGGTACTTCCGGTCCAAGGAGGAGGCGATCTTCCCGGACCACGACGACACCCTGGTGCGGGTGGCCGACCTGCTGGCCAGCGCGGAGCCGGAGGAGCACCCGCTGGACGTGGTGTGCCGCGGCATCAAGGAGGTGCTGCGGATGTACGCCTCCACCCCGGGGGTGTCGGTCGCGCGGTACCAGCTGATCCGTCAGGTCCCGGCGCTGCGCGAGCGGGAGATCGCCGTGGTGGCCCGCTACGAGCGGCTGTTCACCCGCTACCTGCTGGGGCGCTTCGACACCAGCGAGTCCATCCCGTCCGGCTGGCAGCGCGGCGGCGAGGACGACTCGATGCTGGCCGAGGTCTCGGCGGCGGCGGTGGTCGCGGCGCACAACCACGTGCTGCGGCGCTGGCTCCGGGCCGGCGGCCGGGGCGACGTGGAGGCGCAGCTGGACCACTCCTTCGAGGTGATCCGGCGGACCTTCTGGGCCGCCAGCGCGCCGGGTGCCAGGCGGCGGGGCTCACTGGTGGCACCGGGTGCCAGTGGGACCCCGGGTGACATCGGGGCGGAGAGCGCACTGAGTGCCAGCCCCGGAGGTGAGGTCCTCATCACAGTCGCCCGGACGGACGCCCCGCTGGAGGTCGTCGTGGACAGCATCCGGGCCGCACTGAGTGGCGCCCGGGAGTCATAGCCACAGCATTTACGCAGGTCAGAGCGGCATCAAGGGCCCGCGCCGAGGAATCGGCGCGGGCCCTTCGCATGTCCGCGCAACGCGCGTCGCGCGGGCTCGGAAGCCGTCGGAATTCGTGACACCCGGTGTCTTTACGAGTGGCACAGGGTGCCACTACCTTGTTACCCACCAGTCGCGGCGCCGCGGCTCCCCACCTCGGCGCGCCGTCGTCCGGCGTTCCCACACCCCGGGAGCAGAGCCAGCACCCGCCCGGTCCACCCCGGGCGCCCAGCCTGACCCGCCCACCACCCACCTCAGCGAAGCCGGTGTCCGCTCCCGGCTCCCCCAGACGCCCTGTGCCCTCACACAGGTACGCCTTCGGAGGCAGCCATGCAGGAAATCCTCGACGCGATCATCAGCACCGACACCACGTCGGCGGACTTCGCGGCGATCGAGCTCCCCGAGTCCTACCGAGCGGTGACGCTCCACAAGGACGAGGAGCAGATGTTCGCGGGCCTCGACAGCCGCGACAAGGACCCCCGCAAGTCCCTTCACCTCGACGAGGTCGCCCTGCCCGAGCTGGGCCCCGGCGAGGCCCTGGTCGCCGTCATGGCGAGCGCGGTGAACTACAACACCGTCTGGAGCTCGATCTTCGAGCCGGTCTCCACCTTCGGCTTCCTGGAGCGCTACGGCCGACTGTCGCCGCTCACCAAGCGCCACGACCTGCCGTACCACGTGGTCGGCTCCGACCTCGCCGGCGTGGTGCTGCGCACCGGTGCCGGGGTCAACGCCTGGAAGCCGGGCGACGAGGTCGTCGCGCACTGCCTCTCGGTCGAGCTGGAGTCCGCGGACGGCCACAACGACACGATGATGGACCCGGAGCAGCGCATCTGGGGCTTCGAGACCAACTTCGGCGGCCTGGCCCAGCTGGCCCTGGTGAAGACCAACCAGCTGCTGCCCAAGCCCAAGCACCTCACCTGGGAGGAGGCCGCCTCCCCCGGTCTGGTCAACTCCACCGCGTACCGCCAGCTGGTCTCGCGCAACGGCGCCGGCATGAAGCAGGGCGACAACGTGCTGATCTGGGGGGCCAGCGGCGGCCTCGGCTCGTACGCCACCCAGTACGCGCTGGCCGGCGGCGCCACCCCGATCTGCGTGGTCTCCAGCGACGCCAAGGCCGAGATCTGCCGCGCCATGGGCGCCGAGGCGATCATCGACCGCTCCGCCGAGGGCTACCGGTTCTGGAAGGACGAGCACACCCAGGACCCGCGCGAGTGGAAGCGCCTGGGCGCCAGGATCCGCGAGTTCACCGGCGGCGAGGACGTGGACATCGTCTTCGAGCACCCGGGCCGCGAGACCTTCGGCGCCTCGGTGTACGTCACCCGCAAGGGCGGCACCATCGTCACCTGCGCCTCCACCTCCGGCTACATGCACCAGTACGACAACCGGTACCTGTGGATGTCGCTCAAGCGCATCGTCGGCTCGCACTTCGCGAACTACCGCGAGGCCTTCGAGGCCAACCGCCTGATCGCCAAGGGCAAGATCCACCCGACCCTGTCCAAGGTCTACTCCCTGGAGGAGACCGGCCAGGCCGCCCTCGACGTGCACCACAACAAGCACCAGGGCAAGGTCGGCGTGCTCTGCCTGGCCCCCGAGGAGGGACTCGGCGTCACCGACCCGGAGTTCCGCGCCCAGCACATCGACGCCATCAACCGCTTCCGGAACGTGTGAGACGGATCAGATGACCGAGCCTCAGAAGCGCGACCGTCCCTGGCTGATGCGCACCTACGCCGGCCACTCCACCGCGAGCGACTCCAACGCGCTCTACCGGCGGAACCTGGCGAAGGGCCAGACCGGCCTGTCCGTCGCCTTCGACCTGCCGACCCAGACCGGCTACGACTCCGACCACGTCCTCGCCCGCGGCGAGGTCGGCCGGGTCGGCGTCCCGGTCGGCCACGTCGGCGACATGCGCGCCCTGTTCGACGGCATCCCGCTCGAACGGACCAACACCTCCATGACGATCAACGCCACCGCCATGTGGCTGCTGGCGCTCTACCAGGTGGTCGCCGAGGAGCAGGGCGCGGACATCGCCAAGCTCACCGGCACCACCCAGAACGACATCGTCAAGGAGTACCTGTCGCGCGGGACGCACGTCTTCCCGCCCGGCCCGTCGGTGCGGCTGATCACCGACATGATCGCCTACACGGTCGGCAACATCCCCAAGTGGAACCCGATCAACATCTGCAGCTACCACCTGCAGGAGGCCGGGGCCACGCCCGTCCAGGAGATCGCCTACGCGATGTGCACCGCCATCTCGGTGCTCGACGCCGTGCGCGACTCCGGACAGGTGCCGGCCGAGCGGATGGGCGAGGTGGTCGCCCGGATCTCCTTCTTCGTGAACGCCGGCGTGCGCTTCGTCGAGGAGATGTGCAAGATGCGCGCCTTCGCCCGGCTGTGGGAGAAGGTCACCCGGGAGCGCTACGGCGTCACCGACCCCAAGCAGCGCCGCTTCCGCTACGGCGTCCAGGTCAACTCGCTCGGCCTGACCGAGGCCCAGCCGGAGAACAACGTCCAGCGGATCGTCCTGGAGATGCTGGCCGTCACCCTCTCCAAGGACGCCCGCGCCCGCGCCGTCCAGCTGCCCGCCTGGAACGAGGCGCTCGGCCTGCCCAGGCCCTGGGACCAGCAGTGGTCGCTGCGCATCCAGCAGGTGCTGGCGTACGAGTCGGACCTGCTGGAGTACGGCGACATCTTCGACGGCTCCGAGGTGATCGAGGCCAAGACCGACGAGCTGCTGGCCGGCGCCGAGGCGGAGATCGCCAAGGTGCTGGAGATGGGCGGGGTGATCCCGGCCGTCGAGTCCGGCTACCTGAAGTCCAACCTGGTCGCCTCGCACGCCGCCCGCCGGGCCCGGATCGAGTCCGGCGAGGACAAGATCGTCGGGGTGAACTGCTTCGACACCACCGAGCCGAGCCCGCTCACCGCCGACCTCGACACCGCGATCATGGTGGTCGACCCGGCCTCCGAGCAGTCCGTGCTCGCCGCCCTGGAGGCCTGGCGCGCCGAGCGCGACGAGGCCGCCGCCCAGGCGTCGCTGGCCGAGCTCAAGGCCGTCGCCGCCACCGGGGCCAACCTGATGCCGGCCACGCTCGCCTGCGCCCGGGCCGGCGTCACCACCGGCGAGTGGTCCTTCGCCCTGCGCGAGGTCTTCGGCGAGTACCGCGCGCCCACCGGCGTCGGCGGCGCCCCCGTCGCGGTGCCCGCCGAGCCCGGCGGCGAGCTGGAGCAGGTCCGTGCCGCGGTCGCCGCCACCGCCCGGGAGCTGGGCGCCGGCAAGCTGCGCCTGCTGGTCGGCAAGCCCGGCCTGGACGGGCACTCCAACGGCGCCGAACAGATCGCCGTCCGGGCCCGCGACGCCGGCTTCGAGGTGGTCTACCAGGGCATCCGGCTGACCCCGGAGCAGATCGTCTCCGCCGCCGTCGCGGAGGACGTGCACTGCGTGGGCCTGTCCATCCTCTCCGGCGCGCACGGCGAGCTGGTGCCCGACGTCCTGAAGCGGCTGCGCCGCGCCGGGGTGGAGGATGTCCCGGTGATCGTGGGTGGCATCATCCCGGCAGCGGACGGCGAGGCCCTCAGGGCCGCCGGCGTCGCCGCCGTGTTCACCCCGAAGGACTTCGGCATCACGACCATCATCGGCCGGATCGTGGACGAGATCCGGCTGGCCAACGAGCTCCAGCCGTGGACGCCCGCACCGACCGCGGCCACGAACTGAACAGCTGACCAGCTGACCACTGGGAAGGGACCCTCGATTCTCATGACTCCTGTCAACCGCCTGCGCCCGCGCCGCTCCTGTCTCGCCGTGCCGGGCAGCAACCCGCGCTTCCTGGAGAAGGCCCAGGGCCTGCCGGCCGACCAGGTCTTCCTCGACCTGGAGGACGCCTGCGCCCCCCTGGTCAAGGAGAGCGCGCGCCACAACATCGTCGACGCGCTCAACAACGGCGACTGGGGCGGCAAGACCCGCGTGGTCCGGGTCAACGACTGGACCACCCACTGGACCTACCGCGACGTGATCACCGTGGTCGAGGGCGCCGGCCCCAACCTCGACTGCATCATGCTGCCCAAGGTGCAGGACGCCGAGCAGATCAAGGCGCTCGACCTGCTGCTCACCCAGATCGAGAAGACCATGGGCTTCGAGGTCGGCAGGATCGGCATCGAGGCGCAGATCGAGAACGCCAAGGGCCTGATCAACGTCGACGCCATCGCCGAGGCCTCGCCCCGGCTGGAGACCATCATCTTCGGCCCCGCCGACTTCATGGCCTCCATCAACATGAAGTCGCTGGTCGTCGGCGAGCAGCCGCCCGGCTACAACGCCGACGCCTACCACTACATCCTGATGCGCATCCTGATGGCCGCCCGCGCCAACGACCTCCAGGCGATCGACGGCCCGTACCTCCAGATCCGCAACCAGGAGGGCTACCGCGAGGTCGCCCGCCGCTCGGCCGCCCTCGGCTTCGACGGCAAGTGGGTGCTCCACCCGGACCAGGTCGCCGCCGCGAACGAGATCTACTCGCCCTCGCAGGAGGACTACGACCACGCCGAGCTGATCCTCGACGCGTACGACTACTGCACCTCCGAGGCGGGCGGCGCCAAGGGCTCCGCCATGCTCGGCGACGAGATGATCGACGAGGCCAGCCGCAAGATGGCGCTGGTCGTCGCCGGCAAGGGCCGGGCCGCGGGCATGCAGCGCACCACCAAGTTCGAGATCCCGGAAAGCTGAGGGCCCACGGCATGCAGTTCGGACGCACCTACGAGGAGTTCGAGGTCGGCGCGGTCTACAAGCACTGGCCCGGCAAGACGGTCACCGAGTACGACGACCACCTCTTCTGCCTGCTCACCATGAACCACCACCCGCTCCACATGGACACCAACTATGCGGAGAAGACGACGGACTTCGGCAAGAACGTCGTGGTGGGCAACTACATCTACTCGCTGCTGCTCGGCATGTCCGTCCCGGACGTCTCCGGCAAGGCGATCGCCAACCTGGAGATCGAGTCGCTGCGGCACGTCGCACCGACCTTCCACGGCGACACCATCTACGGCGAGACCACCGTCCTCGACAAGTGGCCGTCCAAGTCCAAGGACGACCGCGGCATCGTCTACGTCGAGACCAAGGGGTACAAGCAGGACGGCACGGTCGTCTGCATCTTCCGCCGCAAGGTGATGGTGCCGACCGAGACGTACACCAAGGAGCGCGGCGGCGAGCAGCCCGGCCGTCCGACCCCGCTCTCCTGAGCCCCTCCCCTCCACAGACCCCGGACGGGGAGGCCGCCGTCATCGGCCGACCCCCACCCGGTCGGGGGCCCTGCTGCCGCAGCCACGCCGGCAGGGCCCCCGGAAATCCCCCCCCCCGCCCTCTTCAGACATTCCGGAGCCGCACGATGGGACGCCTCGCACAGACCGACGGCCTCACCGAGATCCAGCGGGACATCCTCGCCACCGTGCGGGATTTCGTCGACAAGGAGATCATTCCGGTCGCGACCGAGCTGGAGCACAAGGACGAGTACCCGACCGCCATCGTCGAGGGCATGAAGCAGCTCGGCCTGTTCGGCCTCACCATCCCCGAGGAGTACGGCGGCCTCGGCGAGTCGCTGCTCACCTACGCCCTGGTGGTCGAGGAGATCGCCCGCGGCTGGATGTCGGTCTCCGGCATCGTGAACACCCACTTCATCGTGGCGCACATGATCAACGCCCACGGCACCCAGGAGCAGAAGGACCACTTCCTTCCGAGGATGGCGGCCGGCGAGATCCGCGGCGCCTTCTCGATGTCCGAGCCGGGCCTCGGCTCCGACGTTTCGGCCATCTCCACCAAGGGCGTCAAGGACGGGGACTTCTACGTCCTCAACGGCCAGAAGATGTGGCTCACCAACGGCGGCACCTCCACCCTGGTCGCGGTCCTCTGCAAGACCGACGAGGGCGGCGACACCCCGTACAAGAACATGACCACCTTCCTGATCGAGAAGGAGGCCGGCTTCGGGCCGAACCCCCGGGTTCCCGGCCTGACCGTGCCCGGCAAGATCGAGAAGATGGGCTACAAGGGCGTCGACACCACCGAGCTGGTCCTCCAGGACGTCCGCGTCCCGGCCGACCGCGTCCTCGGCGGCGTCCCGGGCCGCGGCTTCTACCAGATGATGGACGGCGTCGAGGTCGGCCGCGTCAACGTCGCCGCCCGCGGCTGCGGCGTCGCCCGCCGCGCCTTCGAGCTCGGCATCTCCTACGCCCAGCAGCGCTCCACCTTCGGCAAGAAGATCGCCGAGCACCAGGCGATCCAGTTCAAGCTCGCCGAGATGGCCACCAAGGTCGAGGCCGCCCACCAGATGATGGTCATGGCCGCCCGCAAGAAGGACGGCGGCGAGCGCAACGACCTCGAGGCCGGCATGGCCAAGTACCTCGCCTCCGAGTACTGCAAGGAGGTCGTCGAGGACGCCTTCCGCATCCACGGCGGCTACGGCTTCTCCAAGGAGTACGAGATCGAGCGCCTCTACCGCGAGGCCCCGATGCTGCTCATCGGTGAAGGTACTGCGGAGATCCAGAAGATGATCGTCGGACGCCGGCTCCTGGAGGAGTACCGGATCGCCGACTGACCCCCGGGCCGCCCCCCGACGGACCACGTCGCCGGGCGGCCCCCTCGAACCGCCGGTCGACGGGCGTGCGGGCCCGTCCCGGCGGAGCGCCGTGCCCCGTCACGGGCCCAAGCCTGGTCCGCCTGGGTCCGGCACGGCCCTTCGGAAGCGGCCGCAGGGCGTACAGCTGCAACGACGCGCCCTGCGGCCGCTTCCGCACACCTGCTTCCGGCCGCTACGGCCGTTTCGCCCGCCGGGTTCCGTCGGCGCACCCGTTGAGACAAGAGTCACCAGCCCTGTCCGGTCCCTTGGGAACCGGACCGGGTCGAGCTACGGTCGTAGAGGTGGACGCGCACACGCGCCGCCACCGGACACATGAACGAGCAGGCGGGTTGCCCACCCACCGTGTGCTCCCGATAGCATCCACCGGGACAGCAAGCCGTCCCTCTATTACCGATCCCGCGGTGGCCCCCGTCCAGCGGCCATGATCCCCCGCGACAAAGGTCTTCGATGCCCATCAGCCCGTCCCCTCACACCTCCGTCACGGACCGCGATGCCCTCGCAGCCCCGACGGCCGGTCGGCGACCCCGCGTGACCATCGCGCGCGGAGCCACCCCCTGGTTCGTCCCCACCCTCGCCACGGCCGCCGTGACCACCGCCCTCACCCGGCGCAGCGGCAAGTGGGCCCTGGCGGCGGTACCCGCCTGCGCGCTCAGCGCTGGCATGCTGTGGTTCTTCCGCGACCCCGAGCGTGAGATCGGCACGGGCAGAGTGATCTCCCCCGCCGATGGCGTGGTGCAGAGCATCGACGCCTGGCCGGACGGCCGCACCCGGGTCGCGATCTTCATGAGCCCGCTCAACGTCCACGTCAACCGCGCGCCCCTGCCGGGCACGGTGACGTCGGTCGAGCACGTCGCGGGCGGCTTCGTCCCCGCGTTCAACAAGGACAGCGACCAGAACGAGCGGGTCGTCTGGCACTTCGACACCGAGCTCGGCGACATCGAGATGGTCCAGATCGCGGGGGCCGTGGCCCGCCGCATCGTGCCGTACGTGGACGCCGGAACCAAGGTCGAGCAGGGCGACCGGATCGGTCTGATCCGGTTCGGGTCCCGGGTCGACACCTACCTGCCGGCCGGCGTCGAGGTCGGCGTCGAGGTCGGCCAGAAGACCACAGCCGGGGTGACGCGCCTTGACCGTGACTGATCCTGAGACAATCGTCGGCCTGGACGACGAGGAGACGGCCCTGCGCCGCCGCCGCTGGGCGCGCGACCGCGAGCTGCGCGCCCCGCGCTCTCCTCAACACCTGTCCACCGCCGACTTCCTGACCCTGGGGAACGCCGTCTGCGGCTTCCTGGCGATCTACTCGATCACCACCGGGGTCCTCGTCCCGCACATCACCAACCCGGACGCGGCTCCGGACCGGCACAGCGCCGCCACGGCGGTCACGCTGCTGCTGATCGGCTCGATGTGCGACCTCTTCGACGGCCTGGTGGCGCGCAAGCTGCGCTCCTCCGCCCTCGGAGCGGAACTGGACAACCTGGCGGACCTGATCAGCTTCGGCATCGCGCCGGCCTACTTCGTCGCCGTCTGGGGCATGGTCTCCCAGGGCTCCAACAGCAAGCTGTCGGCGCTCATCGCCATCACGGTGCTGCTCGCGGTGGTGCTGCGGCTGGCCCGCTTCTCGGCCGTCAAGATGCGGCCGGGGGTGTTCCAGGGCATGCCCTGCCCGATGGGCGCGATGACGGTGATCGCCATCGTGCTGCTCGACCCGCCGTTCCTGCCCGGTCTGCTCGCCATCTTCGGCGCCGCGTACCTGATGGTCAGCCGGATCGAGTACCCGAAGCCGCAGGGGCTGCTGGCCACCGCGACGCTCTGCTGGATCGTGGTCTCCATCGGCTGCCTGGCCGCCTGGGCCACCGGGCTGCCCGGCGGAAACCAGCTGATGCACGTCGGCGCGTTCGCCCAGATCACCCTCGCGGCGATGGCGCCGCTGCTGGTCATCCGCCGCAAGGTGGGGCAGAAGGTCGGCGACGTCCGCGCCCGGCGGGCGGAGTCCCGGCTCGGCTGAGTCCCGGCTCGGCTCGGTCCGCGTGATCGTCATGGGGAAGGGCCCGGAACCTGGTGGTTCCGGGCCCTTCCCCTGTGTCGTGCGCGTCGTGACGGCTGTGTCGTGACGGCCACGGGCGATCTTGTCTCGTGACGGCTGCGAGCGCCGCGGTGGCGGCGGGTGCGGCGGGGTGCGGGGCTCAGGCGCCGCCGGTGTGCACGCTGAACGCCGAGCGGCGGGCCGCCCGGGCCACGCCCGGGTCCGGGTGCACCCCCGAGACCGCCGTCAGTACCGAGGCCGCCCGCGGGTGGCCGGACTGCCGGGCCCGGGCGAACAGCCGGACCGGGTCGCCCGCCGCGGCGCCCTCGACGTGGCCCACCAGCAGCTCGGTCTCGCCGTGGTCGAGCACCGCGGCCGCGGTGTCCACCCAGAGCCAGGCCGCGTCCTCCGCGCCCAGCACGTCCGCCGGGGAGACGCCCTCGTCGGCGCGCTCCGCCAGCCACAGCAGCGCGTAGGGGCGCAGCACCGGCTCGTCCACCGCCGCGCGCACCGCCTGCTCGGCCGGGCCGCCGGCCACCCGCAGCGCCTCGAAGGCCAGTCCGCGCACCAGCGCGTCGTCGCCCTGGGCGGCCTCCAGCAGCTCGCCCACCGCCCGGTCCGCCGGGCGGGCCGCGACCCAGGCCCGGAACTCGGCACGGGCCGGTCCCGGCGAGTAGTCCGCGCACGCGTTCAGCAGCTCGAAGGCGCTCTGCTCGATGTGCCCGGCCGCGGTCTGCGCGACGGTGCAGATCTCCTCCAGCTTGGCCCGCACCGCCCAGTGGCCGAGCGGCGACAGCTCCGCGGCATCGTTCCTGCGCACCAGGGCGCCGACGGCCGCCAGGCCGTCCAGCATCCAGTCCAGGACGGCGGCCACGTCCGAGGGCGCGGCCGGAGTGTCGATCTGCGGCGCCCGGCAGGTGCCGCGGACGGCGGAGACGGCCGAGGCCGCGTGCGGCACCGGCGACAGCCCCGGTCCGCCGAGGCCGGCGCCGACCCGGCGCTCGTCCAGGCCCCGGCGCAGCAGCTCCAGCAGCTCGCTCTCGGCGACCGGGCCGTCCACCAGGTGCAGGAAGGAGAGCAGCTGCGGGGCCTGGTCCACGGCCTGTCCGGCCAGGACGGCGAACACGCCGCGCAGCGCGGCGGGCGGCACCGGGGCGAGCAGGGTCCAGGCGTCGAACAGCGCCGACCAGCCGCGCACCACGGCCTCGTCGTCGTGCTCCCAGGCGTGCAGGCGCCAGCCGGGGCCGGCTCCGCCGTCCCGGGCCTCCACCAGGCCCACCAGCAGCGCCTGTCCCCACGCCTTGGCGGCGGCGGCGACCGTCATGGCCAGCGCCCGGCCCGCCTCACGGGCGTCCTCGGGGAGCAGCTCGCCGCGCTTGTCGACCTCGGCCAGCTCGCCGGCCCAGCGGGCGACGCGGACGGCGTCCACCAGCATCCGGCGGGCCAGCGGCGCCAGCTCGGCGGGTGCCGGGAAGCCCTCCGGCACGGGAACCCTGCCCCGCCCGGGAGCCGGAGCGGGCCCTCGCCGCCGGGGTACTCCGTTACGGGGGACACCCGCCCCGCCCGGCCTGCCGCCGGCGGGCCGTTGGGCCGTTCCGGGGAGACGGGTCACCGTCGCACCGGTACCGATCGTCGGCGGGAGCGGGGCATCACGGTCGCGCGGGTTCCGAGACGTCACGTCGAGCAGTCTTCCCCTTGTACCGGCCTTCTGTCACATCCGGTTGTCCGTACGACCGGGCGACCGCCGGTGGCACCTCCGCAAGATCGGGCAACAGCGGCAAACCGCCTGGCCGGAAACGAGTGACCTGCCCATGCCACTCGTGCCGTCCCGGTCACCGGAATTGCCCGGGCGGTCACTGCGCGTACGGGTGGGGGGTCAGGGGCCGGGTCAATAATTGCCCCTGACATCAGGGTGGATTTCGCGCGGCTCGCATGGTGGTTCGTCCTCCGCCGACTTCCGGCGGAGCTGTCCAGAACGAATCCGGACGGGCGGCGCGCGGGGTGGGGGGATCGTGCTGCGCGAGAAGTCGGACTGGCCGACTTCTCGCGCGCCGTGGGCGGAATGGGGGAAACGTTCATTCGTGGACGGGGGGAAGCGCACCGGAAAAGGTCGTCGGGCGCCGCCGGAAACGCCCGCACGAGGAGGGGGGCGAGGGCCCGGCTCGTGGGTTCCGCGGGACTCCGGGACCTTCCCCGTCCCGGGGCCCGGCCACGAGCCGCGGGAGTCGCCCTACAGCAGCGGCGTGAGCCAGCGGCGGAGGAGTTCGGTGTAGCGGTCGGGAGCGGTGTTCCAGAGGGTGGCGTGGTCGGCCCCGGGGAAGGGCTGGAGGCTGACCACGTCGCGACGGGCGGCGGCCAGCTTCTCGGCGGTGCCGAAGGGCGCGATCCGGTCCTCGGGGCTGTGCAGGAGGAGGGTGGGCACCCGCAGGTCGGTGCCCTCGGCGATGCGGCCGAAGTCGGCGAGGTCGACGCCGGTGCGGCCCTCCGCGGCCAGGGCCCCGAGCTCGGCGGCGACGCCCTGGAAGCCGGCCCGGGCGGCGTCCCGGCGGGCGGAGGCCGGGAGGTCGAGCACCGGCGAGTCGAGGATCAGGCCGCTGATGGCGTGCGGCCAGGCGGAGCGGGCCGCGGTCTGGAGGACCATGGTGGCGCCGAGGGACCAGCCGTAGAGGATCACCCGGCCCGCGCCGCTGTCGAGCGCCAGCCGTACCGCCGACTCGATGTCGCGCCACTCGGTCTCGCCGAAGTGGCTGAGCCCGTCCGGGGAGGCGGGGGCGCCGCGGTCGCCTCGGTAGGTGACGGCGAGGGCGGGCAGGCCGAGCCGGTCGAGGACGGGGAGCACCGGGAGGGTCTGCTGGCGGTCCGCCTCGGGGCCGTGCACCAGGATCACCCAGGTGCCGCGCTTGCCGTCGAGCCGCCAGGCGGGCAGGGCGCCGAGCTCTCCGTCGGCGGCGGTGTCGGCGAAGGCGAGGCCGAGCGCCTCGGTGGGGTCGCCGAGGTGGACGCGGGGGGTGAAGCGGACCTCGGTGCCCGGGGCGAGGGTGCCCCGGTCGGCGCGGACCAGCCGGCGGGTGACACCCGACTCGTCGCCGTGCAGGACCTCCTCGACCACCGCGTGCCCGCCGTCCGCCCACTCGACCGCCCAGCGGCCGGGGCGCAGGCTCTCGGGGGCGCGGGTGAAGGTGATCCGGCCGGGGGCGAGCTCGCGGACCAGGACCGGCCCCGACTCCTGGACGGTGGCCTCCGGACGGACCATCCGCTCGGAGGCCCGACGGCCGATCACCAGCACGGCGGCCCCGACCGCGGCGGCCGCCACGACGGCGGCGGTTCCCCAACGCATTTCGCTCCCCGCTCTGTTGCTGACGGACCGGACGGTGTTCGAGCACCAGTCCACCGGCGCCCCGCCCGCCCGGCCACCCGGCTGGGCCGTCCGGGTCACCCGGGCGGCGGCCCGACGGCGCTGAGGAGGTGCCAGAAGCGGGCGGCGAGGGTGCCGGTGGCGGGGGCGGCGCAGGGGGCGACGTGGGGCGGTGCGGCCGGCCCGGAGTGGTGCCGTGCCGGGCGTCCCACGGGGTGTCAGCGGCGTCCGCGTGTGACCAACCCCTCCGTGACCTCGGTTGACTCCCGGTTCGGGCGCGTGATGGGATCCTGGGGCCAAACGGAGGCATGGAGAGGAAGCCGGTGGAATTCCGGCGCGGTCCCGCCACTGTCACCGGGGAGCACGTTCGGAACATCGCCACGGCGGGCCGTCGACGGCCGCTGGAAGGCTCCGGGGGTGCGTCCGACCCGGAAGCCAGGAGACTCTCGCCCCCGTCACGTCGATCCAGGGCGCGGACCCTGAGTGAGGACACGCACGCGATGCAGGCTGCCCCGCCCTGCCGGACTCCGAGCCGCCCTCCGTCGTGCGCCCGATGACCGCGTCCGCACCCCCGTCCTCCTCCCCGCGCCGGCCTGCCCGCGCTCCGCGCCCGCTGGTCCGCGCCGCTGCGTTCGCGCTCGGCGCCGCCGCGGGCTACGCCGCCGACGCCCGTTTCGCCGACCCGCGCCGCGGCCACCCGGTGGCCGCCTTCGGCAGCGCCGCCACCCGGCTGGAGCGCCGGCTGTGGCGCGACGACCGCGGCGCGGGAGCCGGGTACACGGCGCTGTGCGTGGGCACGGTCGCGGCGGGCGCGCTCGCCCTGGACCGTACGGTGGGCCGGCGCCCGCTGGGCCGGGCGGCGCTGGCGGCGGCCGCGACCTGGACGGTGCTCGGCGGCACCTCGCTGACCCGGGAGGCGCGCACCATCGGCCGCTCGCTGGCCGCGGGCGACCTCGCGGCCGCCCGGGAGCGGCTGCCGCACCTGTGCGGGCGGGACCCGAGCGCGCTGGACGGGCAGCAGATCGCCCGGGCGGTGGTCGAGTCGGTGGCCGAGAACACCGCCGACGCCGTGGTGAACGCGCTGACCTGGGGCACCCTGGCCGGCACCCCCGGCCTGCTGGCCTTCCGCGCCGTCAACACCCTGGACGCCATGGTGGGCCACCGCTCGCCGCGCTACGCCCGGTTCGGCTGGGCCTCGGCCCGGCTGGACGACCTGGCGGGCTGGCCGGGCGCCCGGCTGACGGCGCTGCTGACGGTGGCCGCCGCGCCCGAGCCCCGGACCGCCTGGCGGGTCTGGCGGCGCGACGGTTCCGCGCACCCGAGCCCGAACGCGGGCCAGGCCGAGTCGGCGTTCGCCGGAGCGGTGGGCGTCCGGCTGGGCGGGACGCTGCGGTACGGCGAGCGCGTGGAGCACCGGCCCGTACTGGGTGCGGAGCTGCGGCCGGTGACGGTCGACGACATCGAGCGTGCCTGCGCGCTCTCCCGGCGGGTGGGCGCACTGGCGCTGGGTACGACGGTCGCGGGGCACGTCCTGCTGCGGACACTGCTGAAGAAGAGGGGACGGGCATGAGCAACGCGCTGCTGGTCGCGGGGACGACCTCGGACGCGGGCAAGAGCGTGGTGACGGCCGGGATCTGCCGTTGGCTCGTCCGCCAGGGCGTACGGGTCGCGCCGTTCAAGGCGCAGAACATGTCGCTCAACTCCTTCGTCACCGCCGACGGCGCCGAGATCGGCCGCGCCCAGGCGATGCAGGCGCAGGCCGCCCGGGTGGAGCCGGAGGCGGCGATGAACCCGGTGCTGCTCAAGCCGGGCGCGGACGGCCGCAGCCAGGTCGTGCTGCTCGGCAAGCCGGTGGCCGAGGTGGGCGCGCTGGACTACCGGGAGCGCAAGCCCGTCCTGCTGGAGCGCGCCCTGGAGTGCCTGGCCGACCTGCGCCGCCGCTACGACGTGGTGGTCTGCGAGGGCGCGGGCTCGCCCGCCGAGATCAACCTGCGCGACCGCGACATCGCCAACATGGGCCTGGCCACGGCCGCCGCCCTGCCGGTGGTGGTGGTCGGGGACATCGACCGCGGCGGGGTCTTCGCGGCGATGTACGGGACACTGGCGCTGCTGTCGGCGGAGGACCAGCGGCACGTGGCCGGCTGGTTCGTCAACAAGTTCCGCGGCGACGCGCGGCTGCTCGCGCCCGGGCTGGAGATGCTGCACGAGCTGACCGGCCGTCCGGTGCTGGGCACGCTGCCGATGCTGCCCGGGCTCTGGCTGGACGCCGAGGACTCGCTGGACCTGTCGACGGTGGTGGACCGGGCGGACGGGCCCGGACCGCTCGGCGCGGACGTGCTGCGGGTGGCCGTGGTGCGCTTCCCGCGGCTGTCCAACTTCACCGACATGGACGCGCTCGCGCAGGAGCCGGGCGTGCTGGTCCGCTGGGCGACCCGGCCGGAGGAGCTGGCCGACGCCGACCTGGTGGTGCTGCCCGGCACCCGGGCCACCGTCGCGGACCTCGCCTGGCTGCGCGAGCGCGGCCTGGAGCCGGTGCTGAAGGCGCGGGCGGCGGCCGGGCTGCCGATCCTCGGGGTCTGCGGCGGCTACCAGATGCTGGCGCACTCGATCGTGGACGAGGTCGAGTCGAGGGCCGGCGCCGTCGAGGGCCTCGGCCTGTTGCCGACGCGGGTGCGGTTCGGCGCCGAGAAGGTGCTGGCGCGGCCCGTCGGCGAGGCGTACGGGCAGCGGGTGGAGGGCTACGAGATCCACCACGGGGTGGTCACCGTCGAGGGCGGGGAGACCTTCCTCTCCGACGGCCGGGGACGGAGCCTGGACGGCTGCCGGGTGGGCTCGGTCCGGGGCACGACCTGGCACGGCGCGCTGGAGAACGACGGGTTCCGCCGCGCGTTCCTGCGCGAGGTCGCGGAGCTGTCGGGCCGGGCGTTCGTCCCGGCCCCGGACACCTCCTTCGCCGCGGCGCGCGAGGCCCGGCTGGACCGGCTGGGCGACCTGATCGAGGAGCACGCCGACACCGACGCGCTGTGGAAGCTGATCGAGGGCGGGGTGCCGGCGGCCGGATCGCTGCCGTTCGTGCCGCCCGGGGCCCCTGGGAGTGACGCATGAGCCGGGTAGGTCGACGGCGCCGGGCAGGAACGCAGGACCGGGCAGGAACGCAGAGCCGGGCACGACAGGAGTGGGGTACGGCATGAGTGACGTCCGCTATCCGTTCACCGCGATCGTCGGCATGGCCGACCTGCGGCTCGGGCTGCTGCTGAACGCGGTCTCCCCGGCCGTGGGCGGCGTGCTGGTGCGCGGCGAGAAGGGCACCGCGAAGTCGACCATGGTCCGCGCGCTGGCCGGCCTGCTGCCGTCCATCGCGACCGTGGACGACTGCCGCTTCGCCTGCGACCCGGCCGCACCCGACCCGCAGTGCCCGGACGGGCCGCACGTCTCCCCGTCCGCTTCCGAACGCCCCTCCCAACTGGTCGAGTTGCCGGTCGGCGTGGCCGAGGACCGGATCGTCGGCTCGCTCGACCTGGAGCGGGCGCTGGCCGAGGGCGTCAAGGCGTACGAGCCCGGACTGCTCGCCAGGGCGCACCGCGGCGTGCTCTACATCGACGAGGTGAACCTGCTCCAGGACCACGTGGTGGACCTGCTGCTGGACGCCGCCGCGATGGGCCGCTCCTACGTCGAGCGCGAGGGCGTGTCGGTGCGCCACGCGGCCCGGTTCCTGCTGGTCGGCACGATGAACCCGGAGGAGGGCGAGCTGCGGCCGCAGCTGCTCGACCGGTTCGGCCTGACCGTCGAGATCGCCGCCACCCGGGACCCGGCCGAGCGCGCCGAGGTGGTCCGCCGTCGGCTCGGCTACGACGCGGACCCGGCCGGTTTCGCCGCCCGGTTCGCCGAGGACGAGCGGGCGCTCGCCGAACACATCGTCGCGGCACGGGGGTTGCTGCCGAAGGTCGAGCTGACCGATGTGGCCCTGCGTCAGATCACCGCCGTGTGCGCCGCGTTCGAGGTGGACGGGCTGCGCGCGGACATCGTGATGGCCCGCACCGCCGTCGCACTGGCGGCCTGGGACGGGCGCTCCGAGGTGCTGGAGGAGGACGTCCGCAAGGCCGCGCAGCTGGCGCTGCCGCACCGGCGCCGCCGCAACCCCTTCGACGCGCCGGGTCTGGACGAGGAGCAGCTGGACCGGACGCTGGAGGAGCACGCGCAGCAGGAGGACCCCGAGCCCGAGGGCGACGGTCCCGGCCCGGACGGCGACGGCGGGCCCCAGGGCGGGCCGGACGGGGGCCCGGAGGACGACGGCCCGGGGGGTGGCGGCCCCGACGGCGGCGGCGCACCCGAGCCGTCCGACGGCGGCCCCGAGGGGCCGGCCTCCGAGACCCCCGCCACCGAGGGCGCCGAGGAGCCCGCGCAGCCGCCCGTGCCCGCGCAACACCCCTCCCCCGCACGGGAGTCGGCGCCGGTCGCGGCCGGGGACCCGTACCGGACCCGGCTGTTCACCGTCAAGGGCACCGGGCAGGGCGCCCAGGGCCGCCGCTCCCCCGCCGAGACCACCGGCGGGCACACCATCCGCGCCCGCCGCCCGCAGGGCGCGCTCGCCCGGCTGCACCTGACCGCGACCCTCCAGGCCGCCGCACCGCACCAGGTGGCGCGCGGGCGCAGCGGGCGTGCCCTGGTGGTGCACAAGGACGACTTCCGCGAACAGGTGCGTCAGGGACGGGAGTCCAACCTGGTGCTGTTCGTGGTGGACGCCTCCGGATCGATGGCCGCCCGGCAGCGGATGACCGCCGTCAAGGGCGCGGTGCTGTCGCTGCTGATGGACGCCTACCAGCGCCGCGACAAGATCGGCATGATCACCTTCCGGGGTGCGGGTGCCGAGCTTGCGCTGCCGCCCACCTCCTCGGTGGAGGTCGGCGCGGCCCGGCTGGAGTCACTGCCCACCGGCGGGCGGACCCCGCTGGCCGCCGGCCTGCTGCGCGCCCACGAGGTGCTGCGGGTGGAGCGGCTGCGCGACCCGAACCGGCGCCCGCTGCTGGTCGTGGTGACCGACGGCCGGGCCACCGGCGGGCGGGACGCGCTCGACCGGTCCCGTCGCGCGGCCGCGCTGTTCGCGGCACAGGGCACGGCGAGCGTGGTGCTGGACTGCGAGTCCGGCCCGGTCCGCCTGGGCCTGGCCCGCACCCTGGCCGGGCTGCTCGGCGGCACCGCCGTCAGCCTGGACGAGCTGCGCGCCGAGGGCGTGGCCTCGCTCGTCCGCGAGAGCCGTACCGAGAACCGTGGTGCCACTTCGACTGCTTCGATGCGAAAGGCGGCCTGAGCCGACATGCCCAAGGGTGTCCCCGAGAGCGTTCCCGACGACGGCCTGACGACCCGTCAGCGCCGCACGCTGCCGATCACCGCCGTGCACACCGGCCCCGGGAAGGGCAAGTCCACGGCCGCGTTCGGCATGGCACTGCGGGCCTGGAACCAGGGCTGGTCGGTCGGGGTGTTCCAGTTCGTGAAGTCCGCCAAGTGGAAGGTCGGCGAGGAGAACGCCCTGCGCGTGCTCGGCGCCTCCGGCGAGGGCGGCACCGTCGACTGGCACAAGATGGGCTCCGGCTGGTCCTGGATCCAGCGCTCCGCCGAGCAGGAGATGTCCAGCGAGGAGGCGGCCAAGGAGGGCTGGGAGCAGGTCAAGCGGGACCTCGCGGCCGAGACCTACCGCTTCTACGTGCTGGACGAGTTCACCTACCCGATGCACTGGGGGTGGATCGACCCGGAGGAGGTGGTGGCCGTGCTCGGGGACCGTCCGGGCAGTCAGCACGTCGTCATCACCGGCCGGTACGCGCCCGAGGCGCTGACCGGATTCGCCGACCTGGTCACCGAGATGACCAAGGTCAAGCACCCCATGGACGCCGGCCGCAAGGGCCAGCGCGGTATCGAGTGGTAGAGCGTTGAGCACCGGCCCCGTGAACGTCCCCCGCCTCGTCGTCGCCGCGCCCTCCTCGGGCGCCGGCAAGACCACCGTCGCCACCGGCCTGATCGCGGCGCTCGCCGCGCGCGGGCTGGCGGTGTCGCCGCACAAGGTCGGCCCCGACTACATCGACCCGGGCTACCACGCGCTCGCCGCCGGGCGCCCGGGCCGCAACCTGGACGCCTTCCTGTGCGGGCCGGAGCGGATCGCCCCGCTGTTCCTGCACGGCGCGGCGGGGGCGGACGTCGCGGTGGTCGAGGGGGTCATGGGCCTGTTCGACGGGGCCTCCGGCCGCGGGGAGCTGGCCTCCACGGCGCACGTCGCCAAGCTGCTGCGGGCGCCGGTGGTGCTGGTGGTGGACGGCTCCTCGCAGTCCCGCTCGGTGGCCGCGCTGGTGCACGGCTTCGCCTCCTGGGACCCCGAGGTCCGGCTCGCCGGGGTGATCCTCAACCGGGTCGCCTCCGACCGGCACGAGCAACTCCTGCGCGAGGCCCTGGAGGAGGGCTCCGGCGTGCCGGTGCTGGGCGCGCTGCGCCGCTCCGCGGCGGTCGCCACGCCGTCCCGCCACCTCGGGCTGATCCCGGCGGTGGAGCGCTCGGCGGAGGCCCTCCGGGCGGTCGCCGACATGGGTGAACTGGTCGCCTCCTCGGTCGACCTGGACGCCCTGCTCGCACTCGCCCGGACGGCACCGGACCTGGACGCCGAGCCGTGGGACCCGTCGGCCGAGGTCACCCCGGTGGCCGGCCGGCCGCGGATCGCGCTGGCGGGCGGCGCGGCCTTCTCCTTCTCGTACGCCGAGAACGCCGAACTGCTGGACGCGGCGGGCGCGGAGGTGGTCCCCTTCGACCCGCTGCACGCCTCGGCGCTGCCCGAGGGGACGGCCGGCCTGGTGATCGGCGGCGGCTTCCCGGAGCTGTACGTCCGCGAGCTGAGCGGCAACGGCCCGCTGCGCTCCGCCATCGCCGCGTTCGCCGCCGCGGGCGGGCCGGTCGCCGCCGAGTGCGCCGGACTGCTCTACCTGGGGCGGGAGTTGGACGGCCTGCCGATGTGCGGCGTGCTGGCCACCGACGCCCGGATGACCGAACGGCTCACCCTCGGTTACCGGGAGGCGGTCGCCCTGCACGACTCCCCGCTGGCCCCGGCCGGTACCAGGCTGCGCGGCCACGAGTTCCACCGCACGGTCTGCGACCCGGGGGCGGGCGAACTCCCGGCCTGGGGCTGGCGCCTGCCGACCGGGCCCCGCACCGAGGGCTTCGGGGGCGGCAACGTGCACGCCTCCTACCTGCACCTGCACTGGGCGGGCGCACCGGCGGTGGCGTCCTCCTTCACGGCGGCGGCGGCGGACTTCGCGGCGGGAGTGGCGGGGAAGGCGGGGGCCGCCGGGGCCGCCGGGGCCGCCGGGGCCGCCGGGGCCGCCGGGAAGGCTTAGCCGGGAGAAGCGGCGGCGGCTGCGCGTCCCGCCTGGCTCCGGCCTCGGCGGCGGCCCTGCGGGGATAACGCCGCGACGCCGCGGGCCACCCGGACCTAGGCTGCGCGCATGCACGTGATCGTTCTCAACGGCGGGTCCAGTTCCGGGAAGTCGAGCATCGCCCGGTGCCTGCAGGAGCTACTGCCGGAGCCCTGGCTGCACCTCGGCGCGGACACCATGGTCGAGGCGCTGCCGCCCTCGCTGCGCAGCGGCGGCGCGGGGATCGGCGGGCTGGAGGACGGGGACGGCACGGTCGAGGTCGGTCCGGTCTTCGCCGCGCTGGACGCCGCCTGGACGATCGGGGTCGCGGCGATGGCCCGGGCCGGGGCCCGGATCGTGGTGGACGAGGTGTTCCTCGGTGGCGCCGCCTCACAGGCCCGGTGGCGGGCGGCGCTGGAGGGCCTGGACGTGCTCTGGGTCGGGGTGCGCTGCGCTCCGGCGGTGGCCGTGGAACGGGAGGCCGCGCGCGGCGACCGGGTGGCCGGGATGGCGGCCGCGCAGGCGGAGACGGTGCACCGGGGCGTCGCGTACGACCTGGTGGTGGACAGCTCACGGGCGTCCGCGGCGGACTGCGCCCGGGCCGTGGCCGCACGGATGAACGGGTGAACCGGTGAACGGGCGAACGGGAAGGCCGGCGGGTCAGCGGGTGCGCGGACGCCGCGGCCCCCGCCCCTCGCGGGCCCGCGTGCCACTCGCCGGCTACTCCCGGTCGAGCAGCGCGGAGAGGTAGCCCGCCACCTCGTCGCGCAGTTCCTCCGGTGCCGGGATGTGCCAGTGCCCGCTGCCCGCCGTCGCGTTGAACAGCACCCCGTCGCACCAGCGGATCAGGCGGCGGGCGTCGGCCGCCGGGTCCGCCGAGCCGCACCGCGCGAGCAGGGCGGCGGCGGTGCCGGCGAAGCGCCCGCCCAGGCGGTCGTAGACGGCGCGCAGTTCGGGCCTCCGGGTGGCCTCCAGGGCGAGCTCCAGGCGGGCCAGGGTGAACCGGCGGCCGCTGGTGAGCGCCTGGTGGAGCAGCTCGGCGCCGCCCCGGACGAGCAGGTCCCGCGCGGCGGCGGGGGTGGCGGGCACGGCGGGGCCGGCGGGCGTTGCGGGGATGGCGGCGGCGGGGACGGGCGGGGCCGCGGCGGGAGCCTCCTCGGCGAGGACAGGCTGGTCCTCGGTCTCCCGTTCGACGATCCGGGTGAGCGCGAGTTCGAGCAGGGCGGCCCTGGTCCGGGCGAGGTTGGAGGTCGAGCCGGCGGGCAGGCCGGCCTCCTCGTCCACGGCGCGGTGGGTCAGCCCGCGCAGGCCGCGCTCGGCGATCAGGGTGATGGCGGCATCGGCGATCAGGGTCGGGCGCGGGGGCGTCATGGGTCCGATCATGGCCTCTCTCCTGGGGCGACCCCAACTCACTACAGCAGTAGTGTTCGCAGACTACATCTGTAGTACGGTGCTGGCAGATGAGCACTACGGATGTAGTGCGAGGAGAGGAGCCCTCCCATGGGCAACCCGCAGGGCAGTCAGCAGGCGATCGTCATCGGCGGCGGCATCGGCGGGCTCACCGCCGCCCTCGCCCTCCACCGGCAGGGCGTCCCGGTCCGCGTCCACGAGCGCGCCGACTCCCTCGAACCCGTCGGCGCCGGGCTCGCCCTGGCCCCCAACGCCCTGCGCTCCCTCGACCGGCTCGGCATCGGCGGGCGTCTGCGCGCCCTCGCCACCCCGCACCCGGCCGTCGGCCTGCGCCACCCCTCCGGCCGCTGGCTCGCCCGCATCGACACCTCGGACTTCGTGGCCTACTTCAACGACACCATCGCCGCCGTCGCCCGCGCCGACGTCATCGCCGCCCTGGTCGACGCGCTCCCGGAGGACACCGTCCGCACCGGCTCACCCGCCACCCTGGTCACCCCCGGCAGCGCCACCGAGCCCGCCGTCGTCCGCACCGCCGACGGGGAGGAGGCGGCCGGCCTGGTCGTCGCCGCCGACGGCATCCACTCCGCGACCCGCGGCCTGCTCTTCCCCGGGCACCCCGGCCCCCGCTACAGCGGATTCACCACCTGGCGCACCATCGTCACCCCCGGCCGCCACCCGGCCGCCGCCGGCGAGGTGTGGGGCCGTGGCAGGCTCGCCGGAATCGTCCCGCTCGCCGACGGCCGGGTCTACGTGTACGGCGCCGCCCTCGCCCCGGCCGGCGAGCGGGCCGCCGACGGCGACGAACGGGCCGAACTCCTGCGCCGGTTCGGCGACTGGTGCGCCCCCGTACCGCAGCTCTTCGCCCTGGCCGAGCCCGAGCGCGTCCTGCGCCACGACGTCCGGGACCTCGCCGACCCGCTGCCCGCCCACCACCGCGGCCGGGTCGTCCTCCTCGGCGACGCCGCCCACGCGATGTGCCCCTTCCAGGGCCAGGGCGCCTGTCAGGCCATCGAGGACGCCGTCGTCCTCGCCTCCCTGCTCGCCCCCGGCGCCGACCCGGCCGCCGCCCTGCCCGCCTACACCGCCGCCCGGCTCCCCCGCACCACCGCCGTCGTCGCCGGCTCCCGCCGCATCGGCGAGCTCGTCGCCCTCCGCTCCCCCGCCGCCACCCTCCTGCGCACCACGGCCCTCACCCTCGCGGGCCTCCTCCCCGCCCGCGCCCTGCTGAGCCGCTCCGCCCGGACGTACGGCTGGCAGCCGCCGACCCTGGGCGGAGCGGGCTGAGCGGATCGCGGCGGCCGGGCACTGTCGGCCACGGCAGGCGTGCCGGTCGGCGGCATCGTCACGCGCCGCGCGGGACCGGCAAGGGCCACGGGACCGGCAGCTCGCCGCCCACCGGGAACCACTGGGCCACCGCGCCGGGTTCACCGGGGGACTCCGGCGCGCGCACGGCGAACGGCGCGGCCGGGAACACGACCGGGGTGCGTGGAGCGCGGCACAGGTCGAACCGGTCAACGTGTCGGTGGCGGCTGCGATGATGCGCGCCATGGGTGACTCCGGCCGCCGGGCCATTGCCGAGTACTGGGACGCAGCCGCCGAGGCCTTCGACGAGGAGCCCGACCACGGGCTGCGGAAGGAGCCGGTGCGGGCCGCGTGGGCGCGGCGGGTGCGGGGGTGGGTGCCGGGCGGGGCCGCGGACGTGCTGGACGTCGGTTGCGGCACCGGCTCGCTCTCACTGCTGCTCGCGGCGGACGGGCACAGGGTGACGGCGGTGGACCTGGCGCCGCGGATGGTCGCGCGGGCCCGGGCGAAGCTGGTCGCGGCGGGGTTGACGGCGCGCTTCCTGGTGGGGGACGCCGGCGCGCCTCCGCTCGGGGACGGGAGCTTCGACGCGCTGCTGTCGCGCCACCTGGTCTGGACGCTCCCCGAGCCCGAGCGGGCGCTGCGCGCCTGGGTGCGGCTGCTGCGGCCCGGCGGCCGACTGGTCCTGGTCGAGGGCCGCTGGCGCGAGGCCGGGCAGGCCACCTCCTCGCCGTACCCGGCCGGGGCGGGGCCGCTGCCGTGGGGCGACGGGGTCGGGGCGGAGGAACTCACGGCGGCCGTCCGGCCGTTGGTGTCCGAGCTGCGGGTCGAGCCGCTCGGCGGGGAGGCCGAGCTGTGGGGCGGCCCGGTGGACGACGAGCGGTACGCGCTGGTCGCGCGCCGCTGAGCACCCCTCCGGGCGCCCGTCAGGAGTGACGCGGCCGGGACGCCGCTGGACACGCCGTCCGTCGTCCCGCCGCGCCCCACCCCGGGGGCACCGGCCCCGGTTCAGAGGAGCGGCTCGGTGTCCCCGTGCGCGATGAGCAGCTTGCGCAGCAGGGCGTCGAGCCGGGTGCGCTCGTCCACGTCGAGGGCCGAGAGGATGCGCTCCTCGTTGTGGACGTGACCGGTCAGCGCGCCGTCGATCAGGTCCTTGCCGGCCGGGGTGAGGCGGACCAGGACGGCGCGGCGGTCGGTCGGGCACGGATTGCGCTCGACCAGGCCCTTGGCGGACAGCCGGTCGACCCGGTTGGTGATGGCGCCGGAGGTGACCATCGCGGACTTGAGCAGTGCGCGGGCGTTGAGCTCGTACGGCTCGCCGGAGCGGCGCAGGGTGGCCAGGACGTCGAACTCGGAGGAGTCCAGGCCGCAGGCGGTGAAGTACTCGCGCAGGGCGTTGTCGACCCGGACGTTGAGTCGTCGCAGCCGGCCGATCAGGGCCATCGGCCCGGAGTCCAGGTCGGGGCGGGCCCGGGCCCACTGCTCGACGATGTCGTCCACGGTGTCGCGCTGTTCCATGCCCGCCGCCCTCCCGGAGCCGCCTGTCCGAAGCCGTCCATCCATCGCAGATATCTTAACATTCACATACTTGACGTTCTCCGATCCCGGGCGTAGAAAGTATCTCAACGTTCAGATAATCAACGTTCAGGGGGACGTCATGGCCGTCATGGACCGCAAGCGCGCAGGGATCGCCGTCACCGCCGCCCTCGCGCCGGCCGCGTGGGGCACCACCTACCTCGTCACCACCCAGCTGCTGCCCGAGGGACGCCCGCTGCTGCTCGCGGCGCTCCGCGCCCTCCCGGCCGGACTGCTCCTGCTGCTGATCGGCCGTCGACTTCCCAAGGGGCGCTGGTGGGGGCGCGCGGCCGTACTCGGGATGCTCAACATCGGGCTGTTCTTCCCGCTGATGTTCGTCGGCGCGTACCGCCTTCCCGGCGGCGTCGCCGCCACCATCGGGGCGATCCAGCCGCTGCTCGTCGCCGGGTTCTCGATCGGCGTGCTGCGGGTGCGCCCCGGACGGCGGGCGGTGATCGCCGGGCTGGTCGGGGTCGGCGGCGTGGCCCTGCTGGTGCTCAAGAGCGGCGCCCGGCTGGACGGCGTCGGGATCGCCTCGATGGTCGCCGGGATCTCGCTGATGGCCATGGGCACCGTCCTCACCCGCCGCTGGGGCCGCCCCGAGGGCGCCTCCCTGCTCGACCTCACCGCCTGGCAGCTCCTGGCCGGCTCGATCTTCCTCGTGCCGCTCGCCGCCGTGGTCGAGGGCGCGCCGCCCGCCCTGAGCGCCGCCAACCTGGCCGGCTTCGCCTACCTCGGCCTGTTCGGCACCGCGCTCGGCTACTTCCTCTGGTTCCGCGGCATCGAACACCTCGGCGCCGGCCCGGCCTCCTTCCTCGGCCTGATCAACCCGGTCGTCGCCACCCTCGGCGGCCTGATCGTCCTCGGCCAGACCCTCACCGCCTGGCAGCTCCTCGGCCTCCTCCTCGCGCTCGCCGCCCTGCTCGTCGGCCAGGCCCCCGCCCGCCGTACCCCGGTACCGGCACCGGCACCGCAACCGGTCACCGCACCCACCCCCGTCCCCGAACCGGCCGCCGCCCGCTGACCGCGGTCCGGCCCGACGGCCGACACCTCCCCCGATACAGCTGCGCCCCCGCCGGTCCGTCCCGGCGGGGGCGCAGGCGTGTCCGGCGGGGCGGCGAGCGGGGGCGGACGGGCCGCGCGAACGGCGGAACCCGCACGCCGGCCGGGGGTCAGCCGGTGGCGCGGATGTAGATGTCGGCGGCGCCGGGGAGGCCGCCGGGGATGGTGGCGACGTAGATGCGGCGGGCGGTGGGGGCGTGGGTGGGGAGGTCGGTGGGGGTCGGGGTCGGGGTGGGGGCCCAGGTCGGGGTGGCGGGGGCCTCGGCGGTGGGCGCGGGGGTGGGGTCGTCGGGGGTTGAGCCGTCGAGGGTGGGGTCGTCGGAGGTTGAGTCGTCGGCGGTGGGGTCGTCGGAGGTTGAGTCGTCGGCGGTGGGGTCGTCGGGGGCGGGGGCCTCGGGGTCAGTGGGGTCCGCGAGGTCGGGAGGGGGGTCGCTGACGTCCGGGGTGGCGGCGGTGGGGTCGGGCTCCGGGGCCGGGGGCTCGGCGCCGGCGGACGGGCCGGGCGTGGGCGTCGGCGCGGATTCGGGGAGCTCCGGGGCCTCGGCCGGCTCGTCGCCGCCGAGGGCGGCGAGCAGGTCGGCCGGGAGCGGGGCGGCCGGGCCGGGCGAGGGGAGGTCGTAGGCGCTGAGGAAGTCGCCGAGGCCCGGGGCCCTGCCGCCGCCGAGGCGGTAGTGCAGGTAGGCGATCGGGGCGCCGTCGGAGGTGTGGGTGTAGACGGCGCCGACCGGGACGTAGAAGCGGCCGACACCGGGGTGCTGGGAGGGGTGCAGGCCGGCCAGGCGTTCGGCGCGGTCGCGGTCGGTCTCGCGGCCGGCGCTGCCGGCGGTGAGCGCGTTGACGCCGCGCACCACGAGGGCGGCGGCGACGGACACGCAGAGCACCAGCCCGACGGCGACGGTGCGTCGCAGGACCGGGCGGCCGTGCAGCGCGGGCCAGGAGTCGGTCACCATGCGCTCGGGTGGAATGCCGTCCACGGTTGTCTCGCTCCCCCGTTCGATCAGAACGCTCGATCGGGACGTCTGATCAGGCAATTCGTTCGGGACACCTGATCAGGACGTCACACTCTGCTCGACGTGGGACCGTAGCCGAGAGTTCCTCAGCCCAGGTAGGCGGGGGCGACCGCGGCCCCGGTGACCTGCTGCGCACCGCCCGAACCGTCCGCCGGAACGGTCCACAGGTCGGCACCGTAGTCGCCGGGCAGGGCGTACACCAGGGTGCCGTCGCCGGACCAGAGCGCCTGGTCGTCGATGTTGCGCTGTTCGGCGGTGGCGGTCTCGGTCATCGTGGCGAGGTCGAGCACGTACAGCCGCCAGGGGGCGTCGGCGGGCAGGCCGGGGACGCGCTTCTTGTAGGCGACGCGGGTGCCGTCCGGGGAGAGCGAGGGGCACTCGACGTTGTCGTGCAGGGCGGTGAGGGTGCGGGCGGCGAGGTCACCGCGGACGAGGTGGGTCCGGCCGGCACTGGCGAGGGTGGCGTAGAAGGTGTTGTCGTCGGCGAAGGTGACGCCCCAGATGTTGACGTCGTGCGCCTGGTACGGGCGGCCGTCGAGGACGACCGCGAAGTCCTCCAGGTTCTCCCGCAGGTTCCAGTCGCGGACGTCCACGATCGAGGTGCGGGTGGAGAAGTCGCTGCCCGCGTACGAGTCGCCGCTGACGAAGACCGTCCAGGCGGCGAGGTGCCCGGACGGGGAGACCCGGGAGCGGGTGGGGATCCCGGCCGCCGGGAACGAGCGGATCTCGCGCAGGTGGTCGTCCAGGACGACGGCGCGGTAGGTGTCCTCCAGTGCGCCGTGCTGGGCCTGGAGGCAGATGCCGGTGCCGGCGGCGGCGTGGAAGCGCAGGCACTGGATGCCGGACGCGGTGCGCGGGCCGTCGGGGCGGTCGGCGGCGACGGAGGTGATCTCGTCCCGGTGCGGCCCCCAGGCCATGTTGCGGAACAACAGCTGTCGTGCCCCGCTCCGCACCTGCAGTGACACGGGACCGGAGGCGACCGACGGCCCGCCGGGCTGGGCCTGGTCCCGGCGGGCGGTGCGGTCGGCGGCGTGGAGGACGGCTCCGGTGCCGAGCGCGCCGAGCAGGACGACGGCGACCAGCAGGACGATCATCCTGGTTCGGTTCTGCAGGTTCATCGGGTCTCCTCCGGGGTCTTCGCGGCGACGGGGCCGGACTGTCCGGCGGTGGGGTCCGGCTGTCCCTCGACGGGCCCGGGCTGCCCCTCGACGGGCCCGGACGGGCGCAGCACGGCCGCCGCGCCGAGCACGCACAGCGCCAGTGCCCCCGCCGACCAGCCCAGCGCCGCCGGGCCGCCGACCAGGCCCCACAGCGCACCGAACAGCAACGAGCAGGCGAACCGGGCCAGCGCCTGCCCGGTGCCGACCAGGGCGAGCCCGGCGCCGCGCTGCTCGGCGGGTACGGCGTCGGCGGCCGCGGCGGCGAGCACGCCGTCGGTGGCCGCGTAGAAGGTCCCGTGCAGCACCAGCACGCAGAGCACCGCCGGCAGCCCGCGCAGCGGCGAGAGCAGCAGCCCGTACGCGAGCAGCAGCACCCCGTGCCCGGCGAGGAAGAGCCGGTGGCGGCCGATCCGGTCGGCGAGCGCGCCGAGCGGGACGGCGAGCAGCAGGAAGGCGGCGGCGGTGCCCAGCGGCAGCAGCGGGAAGAGGCCGACGGGCAGGTCCAGCCGGCGCTGGACGAGCAGGTAGAGGAAGGAGTCGCTGACGGTGGTGAGGCCGAGCAGGACGGCGCAGAGCGTGAGCCGGCGCAGCCCCGGCAGTCGCAGCAGGGTGAGGCTGTCGCGCAGCGAGGGGGCGGAGGTCGACAAGTCGTCACCCTGCTGCCGGTTGGGCACGAACAGCAGCAGGATCAGCACACCGAGCGCCGCGACGCACGCGCTGACCGCGAACACCGCGTCGTAGCCGTGCCGTTCGCCGCCGTCCGCGAGCAGCGGGCCGCCGGCCAGCCGCAGCACCAGGAAGGCGGTGAGCGGGCCCAGCAGGGCACCGGCCGTGTCCATCGCCCGGTGCACCCCGAACGCCCGGCCGCGGTGGGCGGGATCGGTGGCGAGCGAGATCATCGCGTCCCGGGGGGCGGTGCGAAGGCCCTTCCCGGTGCGGTCGACGGCGATCACGGCACCGATCAGCGGCACCGTGTGGACGAACAGCAGCAGCGGCCGGCACAGGGCGGACAGCCCGTACCCGACGGCCGCGACGGCCTTGTGGCGGGCCGCACCGTCCCGGCCGCGGCGGTCGGCGAGATGGCCGCCGGCCAGCCGGACCAGTGCGCTGAAGCCGTTCTGGATGCCGTCGAGCAGGCCGAAGCCGAGCGGGGAGAGGCCGAGGCCGGTGAGCAGGTAGAGGGGGAGGACGGCGGTGACCATCTCGGAGGAGACGTCGGTGACCAGGCTGACCGCGCCGAGGGCGACGACCGCACCGGGCACGGCGGCCCGCCGCACCGGGCCGGCGGCCGGCCCGGCGGAGGCCGACGCGGTGGAGGACGGGTCGGCGGGGGCCGACGTGGTCGAGGACGGCCCGGCGGGGGCCTTCGAGCTGCGCGAGTCCGCGACGTACACGGGCGTCAGTTCCGGATTCCGGTGAGGTCGGCGGCACCTGCGGAGCGTCGTCGACGGGCGGGGGCGGGGGTTCCGTGGTCGGGGGTTCCGGGGGTACGCGGTCGTGCGAAGGCCATGAGGTCCTCCGGAGGTCGGGACTTCCTGGGCGGGAGCGCCGAGAACAGTAGGAGCGCCATGGTGTCGTGTACCGCACAACGCGGGTGAAGAACAGACGAACAGCTGCCGCGCCGCGACGGTTCCGGGCGGACGGGGGGCGGACGGCACGAACGGCACGGAGGACGGGCCGAGCGCGGACCGACGACCACGGGACCCGCGTCGGATCTCACACCCGCCGCGATTGACCCGTTCCGTCCGGGCGTGGTGGGATCACCGGATCCGGGGACGAAAGGGTGCGGCACGTGAACGATCCGGTCGCCGGCGCCCCCCGCACCCTGGTGGTCGGGATCGGCGCGAGCAGCGGCGCCGAACGGACCGAGGTGCTGCGGCTGCTGACGGACACCCTCCGGGAGGCCGGTCTGGCGCGCTCCGCGGTGGCCCGGCTCGCCACCGTCACGGGCAAGGCGGACCACCCGGCGGTGCGCTGGGCGGCCGACCGCCTCGCCGGAGCATCCGTACCGCTACCGGTGGACGAACACCCGCCCGAGGCACTGGCGGGCGTACCCGTGCCGAACCCCTCCGCCACGGTCGGTACGGCCGTCGGCACCGCGAGCGTGGCCGAGGCGGCGGCGCTGGCGAGCGCACCGGGCGGCCGGCTCGTGGTCACCAAGCGGAAGTCGGCGCGGGCCACGGTCGCGATCGCCCGCATGGCGACCGACGAACGCCCCACGCCGCCCGCAGCGGCCCCGGCCACCGCGCCCCGCACCGACCCCGACGGCCGGCACCACCCGCCCCGGGACCGACACCGGGGCCAATTCCGGGACCGACACCAGCGCCACCCGCACCGACCGGCACCAGCCGAACGCCCGCAAGGAGACCCCGCGTGACCGCCCCCGAACCCGACCTGCGCCACCACGGCGACGCCGAGGTGCGCGCCGACGGGCTCGGCCTGGTCGACCTCGCCGTCAACGTCCGCACCGGCACTCCCCCGGCCTGGCTGCGCGAGCACCTCGCCGACACCCTCGGAGACCTCGCCGCCTACCCCGACCAGGGCGCCGCGCGCGCCGCGGTGGCCGCCCGGCACGCCCGCCCGGTCGAGGAGGTGCTGCTCACCTCGGGCGCCGCGGAGGCCTTCGTCCTGCTGGCACGCGTGCTGACGTCACGTCACATCGCCGTGGTGCACCCGCAGTTCACCGAGCCGGAGGCGGCCCTGCGGGACGCCGGACACCGGGTGCACCGGGTCCTGCTCTCCCCCGGGGACGGATTCCGACTGGGTACCGTCCCCGAGGAGGCGGACCTGGTCGTCCTCGGCAACCCGACCAACCCGACCTCCGTGCTGCACCCCGCCGAGGCCGTCGCCGCGCTGGCCCGGCCTGGCCGCACCCTGGTGGTGGACGAGGCGTTCATGGACACCGTCCCCGGGGAGCGGGAGTCCCTCGCCTCCGTCCGGGGCCTGCCCGGCCGGGTCGTCGTGCTGCGCAGCCTCACCAAGACCTGGGGCCTGGCCGGACTGCGGATCGGCTACGTGCTCGGGCCCGCGCCGCTGATCGCCGAACTCGGCGCCGCCCAGCCGCTCTGGCCGGTCTCCACCCCGGCACTGGCCGCCGCCGAGGTGTGCTCCGCCCCGGCGGCACTCGCCGAGGCGGAGCAGGCCGCGGCCGAACTGGCGCTCTGGCGCGATCACTTGGTGAAAGGACTGGCCGCCTTCCCGTCCGTGCGGCTGTACGGCGAGCCGGCCGCCTCCTTCGTCCTGGTCCGGCTCCCGGAGGCGGCGGCCGTCCGGGAGCGGCTGCGCGAGCACGGCTTCGCCGTCCGGCGCGGGGACACCTTCCCGGGGCTGGGCGAGGAGTGGCTGCGGATCGCCGTCCGGGACGAGGCCACCACCGACCGTTTCCTCGACGCCCTCGAGGCCGTGCTCGGTTCGGACTGAACGGCGGCCGGCGACCGGCGGAACGACTGGACCGCCGGCCGCCGGCCGCCGAGCAGCGCAGCTCGGCCCTACTGGACGCCGAGCGCCTCCGCCGCCAGGGCCGTGCCCCGCACCCGGGCCGCGATCTTGGCGAAGGCGGTCTCGCGCGAGGTCGAGACGTCGTCGGCGAACGGCGAGAAGCCGCAGTCGTCGGTGGTGCCGAGCTGGTCGACCGGGATGTACCGGGCCGCGGCCAGCACGCGGTCGCGCACCTCCTCCGGGCTCTCCACCTTGGGGTCGATCGGGTCGGTCACCCCGACGAACACCCGGATGCCGGGGCGCAGCTGTTCCGCGATGACGGCGAGGACCCGGTCGGGGTCGGCCTCGCTGGCCAGCTGCACGTAGAAGTTGCCGACCTTGAGCTGGAAGAGCTTCGGCAACAGCGCGGCGTAGTCGACGTCCAGGCTGTGGGTGGAGTCCTGGTCCCCGCCGGGGCAGGTGTGCACGCCGAGGCGGGCCCGCTCCTTCTCGGTGAACCGGTCGAGCACCTGGTTGTTGAGGGCCACGAAGTCGTCCAGCAAACCGCCGGACGGGTCCAGCTTGAGCGACAACCGACCCTCGGTGAAGTCGAGTTGGACGACGTGGGCGCCCGCGTCCAGGCAGCCGCGAATGTCGGCCTCCGCCTCGTCGGCCAGGTCCCGCAGGAATTCCTCGCGCGCGTACCCGTCGATGCCGTCGGCCGGGTAGAGCAGGCTGAGCGCCGAGGGCGCGATGACGGCCTGCTTGACGGGTTGCGAGGTGTGGCGGCGGGCGTCACGCAGATAGGTCTCGGCACGCACCTGGTACCGGAAGGGGCCGGCGGTCAGCCGCGGCAGCTGCCGGGTGTGCCCGTCGGCGAAGGGGATGACGGCGCCGTCCCCGTCGAGGGAGGTCAGTCCGGCGAGGGGGTACGTGACGAAGCTCGGCTTGGCCTGCTCGCCGTCCACCAGGACGGGGCAGCCGAGTTCCGTCAGCCTGGCCAGGGTGTCGGCGGTGGCCTCGTCCTGCAGCTTCTTCAGATCGGCGTCGGACAGCCGGCCTTCGGCGTGCTCGGCCAGGGCGTTCAGCAGGGTGCTCGGCCGGGGGATGCTGCCGATGGGCTCCGTGGAAATGGTCATGACGGGACGTTAGGAAGGGCGGCGCCCCGGGCGCAACGGGGCGCACGGCGCACACCGCGCATCCGTTCACGCCCTGCGCGCCCCACCCTTGTCCGTTCACGCCCCCGGAACGGCGCTGCTCTCCGCCCACTCCCGTAGCCTGGCGAAGTCCTCGGCCAACAGGCCGATCCGGGGGTTGACGTGCAGGGCCAGCGCCGGCCCGGGGTGGTGGGCGGCGATCCACTCGCCGTCCTGCGGGCCGAGTTCGTCGTCCACCCAGACGAACGGACGCCCGGCGGCCCAGGCGACCACGTCCCTGGTCTTCCAGTGCAGGCCGTCCGGGTCCGCACCGAAGAGGTCGGACCAGCGGATGTACGGGAGTTCGGGCAGGCCGATGTGCGGGCCGATGTGGGTGTTCGCCTCGCCCATCCACCCGGTGGCCCACACCAGTTCGTACGGCAGCGCCAGCAGCGCCTCGCCGTGGGAGGGGTTGAGCCAGACCCGCAGCGGCTTGACCCGGACGGCGGGGGGCTTGGCGTGCTTGGCGCGCGTCGCCTGCCGGGCCTGGACCGCCGCCAGGTACTCCTGCTTGGCCACCCACCAGGAGGGGCGCAGCCGGTGGGTGTCGTAGCCCTCGGGCCTCCGCTTCGGCGCGGCGTAGGGGTTGAGCGGTCCGTCCACGTCGAGGAGGAGCAGGGGCTGCTGGGTCATGCCATGAATTCTCGGCCCGGCGAGGGCGCGTGACCAGCGATTTGCAGGTCACGATCGGGGCCGCACCGGGCCTCGTGAGCGACCCCCTCCCGCACCGGGCCTCACGGCCGGCCGCCTCCCGCACCGGGCCTCACAGCCGGCCGCCTCCCACCACCGGGCCTCACGGCCGGTCCCACAGATTGCGGGCGGCGAGCAGCGGGAGCACGCCCTCGCCGAACCAGTAGGCCTCCTCCAGGTGCGGCATCCCGCTCAGCACGAACTCGTCGATGCCCAGCCCGTGGTACTCGCAGATCAGGTCCGCGACCTCCCGGTGGCTGCCGACCAGCGCCGTCCCGGCGCCGCCCCGCAGCAGCCCGATGCCGGCCCACAGGCCCGGGTACACCTCCAGCCGCTGCGCCGAGCCGCCGTGCAGCGCCAGCATCCGTCGCTGTCCCTCCGACTCGCTCTCGGCGAGCGCCCGTTGGGTCTCCCGCACCCTGCTCGGGTCCATCGCGGCGAGCAGCCGCTCGGTCTCCGCCCAGGCCTGTGCGGCGGTGTCCCGGGTGATCACGTGCAGCCGGATGCCGAACCGGACGGTCCGGCCCTGGGCGGCGGCCAGTTCACGGATCCAGCGGATCTTCTCGCGGACCTGGGCGGGCGGTTCGCCCCAGGTCAGGTAGACGTCCGCGTACCGGGCCGCGACGTCGCCGGCCGCCGGGGAGGAGCCGCCGAAGTACACCGCCGGCACCGGGTCCGGCAGCCGGTTCAGCCGCGCCCCCTCGACCCGCAGGTGCGGGCCGTGGTGGTCGACCGTCTCCCCCGCCCAGAGCCGCCGGGTGATGTCCAGGAACTCCCCGGTCCGCGCGTACCGGGCGTCCTTGTCCAGGAAGTCCCCGTAGGCGCGCTGCTCGGCGGACTCCCCGCCGGTCACCACGTTGAGCAACAACCGCCCGCCGGAATGCCGTTGGTAGGTCGCGGCCATCTGCGCGGCCAGCGTCGGGCTGATCTGCCCCGGGCGGAAGGCGACCAGGTACTTCAGCCGCTCGGTGGTCTGGCTCAGCATCGCGGTGGTCAGCCAGGCGTCCTCGCACCAGGCCCCGGTCGGCGTCAGGACCCCCTCGAAGCCCAACTGCTCGGCGCTGCGGGCTATCTGCCCGAGGTAGCCGATGCTCGGCGGTCGGTCCGACCCGGCCGTGCCGGGCGTGGAGCCGTGCCCGCCGCCGACGATCAGCCGGCTGTCGCCGTTGGTGGGGAGGAACCAGTGGAAGGTGAGAGCCATGGAAGGACACACTCCTGGGGCCGGTACTGCCTGCGGTCGGTGGACGGAACCCATCGACCGCGACACCCGTCCGCCCACACCCGGCCCAGGTCCACGTGCAGACGGCGCACGAGGAGGGGCCGGCCCGGAGCAGTCATGGCCCGATTCTCCGTGACACCCCCACGCCGATCAAGACCCGGCGCCGGGGCGCCTCACTCCTCCGACGGCCCGGCCCGAACGCCCGCAGGCCCCCTCCCGAACCGGGAAGGGGCCTGCGGGCGTTGCACGCACACCGGGTATCGAGGTGGATCAGACCTGGCCGGCCTTCTCCAGGGCCTCGCAGCAGGTGTTGATCAGGAGGCGGGTGACGACGTAGGGGTCGACGTTGGCGTTCGGGCGACGGTCCTCGATGTAGCCCTTCTTCTCCACCTCGACCTGCCACGGGATGCGCACGGAGGCACCGCGGTCGGAGACGCCGTAGCTGTAGGAGTTCCACGGAGCGGTCTCGTGCTTGCCGGTGAGGCGGGACTGGATGTCGTCGCCGTACTGGTTGACGTGCTCCAGCACCTTCTCCTGGGAGGCGCCGAGCGACTCGCAGGCGGTGATGATGGCGTCGTAGCCCTCGCGCATCGCCTTGGTGGAGAAGTTGGTGTGGGCACCGGCGCCGTTCCAGTCGCCGCGGGCCGGCTTGGCGTCGAGGGTGGCGTCGATGCCGAACTCCTCGGCGGTGCGGTAGAGCAGGTAGCGGGCGATCCACATGTCGTCGGAGACGGTCAGGGCGTCGACCGGGCCGATCTGGAACTCCCACTGGCCGGGCATGACCTCGGCGTTGATGCCGCAGATGGCCAGGCCGGCGTCGAGGCAGCGGTCCAGGTGCAGCTCGACGATCTCGCGGCCGAAGACCTCCTCGGCGCCGACGCCGCAGTAGTAGCCGCCCTGCGGGGCCGGGTAGCCGCCCTCCGGGAAGCCGAGCGGGCGGGAGCCCTTGAAGAAGGTGTACTCCTGCTCGATGCCGAAGATCGACTCCTGCGAGGCGTACTTCTCGGCGACCTCGCGCAGCAGGGCGCGGGAGTTGGAGACGTGCGGGGTGCCGTCCGTCTCCAGGACCTCGCAGAGGACCAGGATGTGGTCGCCGCCGCGGATCGGGTCCGGCACCACGCGCACCGGGTCCAGCACGCGGTCCGAGGCGTGGCCCTCGGCCTGGCTGGTCGAGGAACCGTCGAAGCCCCAGGTGGGGATCTTGTCGGCGTTGGGCAGGACACGGGTCTTGGAACGGAGCTTCGCGGTCGGCTTGGTGCCGTCGATCCAGATGTACTCGGCCTTGATAGCCACGTCGTGTCCCTCGCGTTGCTGGGTGGTGGGTGCCCGCGTAGCGTCGCAAGCCGCCGTTTCCCGGTTGTTCCTCTCGTGTAACGCGCATGTGAACCAACCGTCCGCATTGGCACCGTCACGGTGCGGGAGTGCCGGGGGCGGCACTCCCGCCGCTACGGGTGCCGTCGGTGACGGCACCGGCGTGGTCAGTGACGACGGGCGTGCGCGGCGCGACGGCGCCGGGTGGCCCACAGCGCGGCCGCTCCGCCCGCGACCAGGGCGGCGGCCCCCGCGGCGAGCGGGCCGGTGGCGCTGCTGCCGCCGGTGGCGGCCAGGTTCTCCGCCTTCTCCGCCTTCTCCGCCGCATCGGCCTTCTCCACCTTCTCCGCCGCGGCCTGCGGGACGGAGGTGCGCGAGGCGGTGGTGTCGGAGGCCGGCTGGGCGGTGGACGCGCCGGCGGGCGCGGTGCTCGCGGCGGCCGGGCCGGACGGGGTGGCCGCCTGGGTGGCCGCCGGCGCGGAGGGCTTCTCGCAGCTCACCGAGGCGACGGTGACCTTCCCGGTGACCTTGGCGACGTTCAGGTTGAGCGGGTTCACCTCCACCTGCACCTCCAGGGCCGAGGCGGCGGCGGTGGTCGTGGTGACGGTCTTCTTGGAGAACTCCACCGAGACGTTGCCGATCAGCGGCACGTCCACCTTGGTCGGGCCGTACAGGCCGACGGTGACCGGCTTGCCCAGCACGCTGAGCTTGACCGGGGCGATCACGTCGGCGGTGGGCTGCCCGTCCACCGGACAGGTCGCCTCGGCGCTCATCGCCTCCAGGCCGAGCAGCGCGGTGGCCGGCAGGCCGGGGGCGTGCACATCGGCGTTGACGAGCTTGACGGAGGCGGTGGCACCCTTGGCGTCGACCCGGGTGACCGCCTTGCCGATGTCGGCCTTGACGAGCTCGACCGGGCCGGTCTGGTCGACCCCGGCCACCGTGGCCGTCAGCACGGAACCTCCCCCCACCCCCGGCTGGGGGGACCCCTGGGCCGGCGACTCCACCTTGTTCAGCGCGATGTTGACCGGGATGTCCACCGCCTTGTTCAACAGGCTGACGTCCAGGTCGAGTTCGGCGGTGACGGCGCGCGCCTTGCCGGGCGACGCGACGGGCTCGGCCGCCTGGACGGGCGCGGCGGTGAGCAGGGTGCTCGCCACCACGGCGGTGGCCGCGGCGGCGGAAACGATTCGGCGAGAAGACATGGCGATACCCCCACACAGATGAAACGATGAGCCGCCAGTCTTCTCGAACAATCTGTCACATGAGTAACACAGAAAGTCATTTCACCCGTTGGAGTGAGATTGGCGTTCTGCGCTGACTCGCCTCTGCTAAAGCGGCCAGGCCGGCGCCCACGCCTACGGCAGCCGCCAGTCCACCGGCTGCGCCCCCTGCCGCACCAACAGCTCGTTCGCCCGGCTGAACGGCCGCGAACCGAAGAAGCCGCGGTCGGCCGACATCGGGCTGGGGTGGACCGACTCCACCGACGGGACGTCGCCCAGCAGCGGGCGCAGGTTGCGGGCGTCGCTCCCCCACAGGATCGCCACCAGCGGACCGCCGCGCGCCACCAGCGCCCGGATCGCCTGCTCGGTGACCGCTTCCCAGCCCTTGCCGCGGTGCTGGCCGCTCTTGCGCGGCTGCACGGTGAGCACGCGGTTGAGCAGCAGCACGCCCTGCCGCGTCCACGGGGTGAGGTCCCCGTTGGACGGCTGCGGCAGGCCCAGGTCGGTGCCGTACTCCCGGTAGATGTTGATCAGGCTCGCCGGGATCGGCCGCACCTCCGGCGCCACGGAGAAGCTGAGCCCGACGGCGTGCCCGGGGGTCGGGTACGGGTCCTGCCCGACGATCAGCACCCGCACGTCGGCGAAGGGCTGCTGGAAGGCCCTCAGCACGTTCGGGCCGGAGGGCAGGTAGGTACGGCCTGCGGCCAGTTCGGTGCGCAGGAAGTCGCCCATCGCGGCGACCCGTCCGGCGACGGGTTCCAGGGCGGCGGCCCAACCGGGCTCGACGATCTCGTTCAGTGGACGCGGTGCCATGGTCGCCACCCTATCGGCCTACACCGACAGGGCTTTCAGCGGATGATCATGTGATCGAGGCCGGTCGGGAGGGCGCGGTCGCCACTCCCGCGGCCCCGCCCTCACCGCCCTCCCGGCCCCGCCGTCACCGACGTCCCGGCCGCTCGGCGCGGCTACCCGACCGGCCGCCCCCGCAGCACCACCAGCCGCGGATCCGCGAGCACCCGGACGTCCGCCCGCGGGTCCTCCTCGTACACCACGAAGTCCGCCGGCGCGCCCTCCTCCAGCCCCGGCCGCCCCAGCCACTCGCGCGCTCCCCAGCTCGCCGCCGACAGCGCCTGCGCCGGGCTCAGCCCCGCCTTCACCAGCTCCGCCACCTCGTCCGCGACCAGCCCGTGCGCCAGCGATCCGCCCGCGTCCGTCCCGACGAACACCGGGATGCCGGCGTCGTGCGCGGCGCCCACGGTGTCGTACCGGCGCTCGTGCAGCCGCCGCATGTGCGCCGACCAGGCCGGGAACTTGGCCTCGCCGCCGGCCGCGAGGTCCGGGAAGGTGGCGATGTTGACCAGGGTCGGCACGATCGCCACCCCGCGCTCGGCGAAGACCGGGATCAGTTCCTCGGTCAGTCCGGTGGCGTGCTCGACGCAGTCGATCCCGGCCGCCAGCAGGTCCGGCAGCGACTCGGCGGAGAAGCAGTGCGCGGTGACCCTGGCGCCCTCCTCGTGCGCCGCCGCGATCGCCTCGGCCAGCGCGTCGCCGGGCCAGCAGGCGGCGAGGTCGCCGCGCTCGCGGTCGATCCAGTCACCGACCAGCTTCACCCAGCCGTCCCCGCGCCGGGCCTCGGCCCGGACGTAGGCGGCCAGGTCGCCGGGCTCGATCTCGTGCGCGTAGTTGCGGATGTAGCGGCGGGTGCGGGCGATGTGCCGCCCGGCCCGGATGATCCGGGGCAGGTCCTCGCGCTCGTCGATCCACCGGGTGTCGGCGGCCGAGCCGGCGTCGCGGATCAGCAGGGTTCCGGCGTCCCGGTCGGTGAGCGCCTGCTTCTCGCTGGTCTCGGCGTCCACCGCACCGTGCGCGTCCAGGCCGACGTGGCAGTGCGCGTCCACCAGGCCGGGCAGCACCCAGCCGGTCACCGTCCGCACGTCGCCGGCGGTCGGCGGGCGGGTGAAGCTCACCCGGCCGTCCACCACCCAGAGTTCGTCCCGGACGTCCTGCGGACCGACCAGCACCCGACCCCGTACGTGCAGCACCGCGCCATCGCTCATGGCCGCACTCTACCGACGGGCGGGTTCCGTGTAAGCAGTCATGATGCGGCAGACTCGTTCCGGCACCCCCACCCCCGCGAAGCCCCGCGAAAGGCGATAAAGACGTGAGTCCCTTCCTCGACCTGCCCCCGCTCAGCGCCGCCGAGTTCGCGGCGATCGAGGACCGGGTGGCCGCGCTGCTGCACACCGAGGCCGATGTGATCGTCACCCAGGGCGAGGCGCTCCTCCCCCTGGAGGCCGCGATCCGCAGCGCCGCCCACCCCGGCTCGACCGCCCTCAACATCGTCACCGGCCCGTACGGGCAGACCTTCGGCAACTGGCTGCGCTCCTGCGGGGCGAAGGTCGTCGACCTGGCCGTGCCCTTCGACAGCGCGGTGAGCGCCGGGCAGGTGGCCGAGGCCCTGGAGGCGAACCCGGAGATCGACTTCGTCTCGCTGGTGCACGCCGAGGCCGCCACCGGCAACACCAACCCGGTCGCCGGGATCGGTGCCGTGGTCCGCGAGCACGGCGCCCTGCTGATGCTCGACGCGGTCGCCTCCGTCGCCGCCGAGCCGCTGCTCACCGACGAGTGGGGCGTCGACCTGTGCGTCATCGGCGGCCAGAAGGCGATGGGCGGCCCGGCCGGGGTCTCCGCCGTGTCCGTCTCCGGGCGCGCCTGGGAGCGGATCGCCGCCAACCCGGCCGCCCCGCGCCGCTCCTACCTGTCGCTGCTCGACTGGAAGGAGCGCTGGACGGACGCCGGCCGCGCCGTGCTGCCGCACGCCCCGGCCCAGCTGGAGATGCTCGCGCTCGGCGCCTGCCTGGACCGGATCGCCACCGACGGCCTGCCGGCCGTGATCGCCCGCCACCGCGCCGCCTCCGCCGCCACCCGGGCCGGTGTCCGCGCGCTCGGCACCCTGACCCCGTACGTCGTCGAGGACGCCCACGCGGCCCCGGTCGCCACCACCCTGCGCACCCCGGACGGCGTCGACGCCACCGCCCTCGCCGCCCGCCTCGACCCGGCCCTGCCCGTCCAGCCGGGCGGCGGCGCCCTGGCCGGCTCGATGCTGCGGGTCAACCACTACGGGCAGGCGGCCGCGCTGGACACCGTCCGCGCCTGCCTGTCGGCCCTCGCCGACGCGACGGACGCCCAGGCGGCGCCCGCCCTGGCCGCCGCCGAGGCCGCCTGGAGCGCGACCGCCGGAGTCTGAGCGGCCCGGACGCACACGGTCGCGGCCCCCGCAGGGTGTCCTGCG